>CALELC010000465.1 GCA_937904535.1 uncultured Planctomycetaceae bacterium | reverse complement strand
GATTCGCTTTGAGATCGAACGTGCGCTGATGACTGGTGATCTGCCCGTAGCCGATGTACCAGCGATATGGAATCAACGGTACCAAGAATACCTGGGGATCGAGGTGCCCGATGATGCGCGCGGTTGCTTGCAAGACATCCACTGGTCGATGTTAGCGATCGGTTACTTCCCGACCTACACGCTGGGCAACCTGTACAGTGCGCAGTTCTTCGAAGCCGCCTGTGATGCGATACCTGACCTCGAAGAACAGTTCGCCCGTGGTCAATTTGAGTCGCTCAAGACGTGGTTGAATGAAAACATCCATGCGCATGGCAAACGGTATTTAGCTGCCGAACTTTGTCAGCATGTCACCGGCAAGCCGCTCAGCGCCGCACCACTGCTGCGGCACCTGGAAAACAAATTGCGACCACTCTACGGGTTGTAAGTTCTGGGTACGTGCCAGCGAGAGGAGGACGCGTACCAGCGAATCCTCCTCGTCTTCCACGGATTGTGCCGCCGTCTCTTCCGGAGTGGACCTGGATGAGATGGGCATGGCCGTGAGCGACAGCTGGGGAGCCACCTGGATGGTCTGGCCGTTCTCTGTAGCACGCACGTCCTGCGTTCCTCAGGGGCGTGCTACCCCAAGATCTTAACGGTTGCTCCCCAATAGCAAACCTTACCGCCAGGCGAGGCGGACGTGCTCGCCGGATTGAGGATGCTGCGGATCAAACGTGTTCAGCTTCAGCTCGATCGCATCGGGATGCAGCCGCGCATCGACCCAGCCGTTGGGCTTGTCCTCGGCGAACACATACGCCACGGGCGGTAGGTTGATCAGGTGGATCCCGTCGCGTTGGCTGAGCGACCAATTGTGCGAATGGCCGAAGATGTAGGCCTTTACGTGGGGGCGAGCCTTCAAGAGTTCAAAGAACGCGTCGGTATCGCGGATGCCGCCCCAAGCCGTGCCTTCGGGCGGCGCTTGGAACTGCAGGTTGTGGTGTGCGACGACGATCGCCGGCTTGTCGCTGTGGGCATCGAGCGTTTGCGCTAGCCAGTTTCGCTGAGCGTCCCCTAGCTCGCCGGTGACGACGTTGACTTGGAATTGCGAGTCGAGCAGAAACAGATTGGCGTGCGGTGTTTCGAGCACGCTGACATGCTTGGACTGGACCGGAGGGTTGTCGGGTCGCTGGGCGGCCATGGCGCCGTACAGCGGCTCGCGATCGTCATGGTTGCCCATCGTCACGTGCAGCGGCAGGCCGGCCGCCGCGAGCGGAGCCACACAGTCAGCAAAATTGGCGTAATCCTGCGGCAGCCCTTTGAGGTAGGCGCAATCTCCATTGATGATTACGCCGGCTGGTTTCTGTTCCAGTGCACACAACTGCGCGACCACCTTTTTTAAGTTGGCGGTCATGTTCACACCGCGAGCCTCGACGTCGGCACGATCAGGGATGTGCGTGTCGGACAACAGTGCCAAGCGATTCGGGTCTGCTGCCTCGGCTGCCCAGGCGGTGGGCAGCAACGTCAGACTTGTCAGTGCCGCCGTGCCGCGGATCAGGAAGTCGCGTCGCGAAATGGGAGCAATGTGAAGCGGCATCGGTGTTCTCCTGGTGAACTGCAGACATCCAACATCGGGTGAAACAGATGGGCGTCACTATGCGCGGCGGGTTGCATGACCGCAACCCTGCTGGGCGTCCGGCAAGCGAGGCCGGAAGGGGAAGGATGTGGCCCGATTTCGTGCCTACTCACGCCTCCGGAGAGAAGACGATCTCTGGCATTGCTGGATTACAATGAATGCACCGATCAATCGCATCCCTTTTTGCCGGCGCAGGGGGCGATTGCCGCGGTGGAGCTCTCCCGAATCTACTCTCTCTGCTTGTCGAGTCGTCTGCGATGGAAGTCTGGTTGCTGCTGATGGGGATCGTGGGGCTCGTCTGGCTCTGGCAAATGCGGCAAACCCAAGCGGCCTTAATTCAGGAGATGCGGACGTCACTGCGGGGAGTGAAAAAGGAGTTCGACGATCTGCGGCTCCTACTGCGAAACCGTTCACCGAGCACAGAGATACCACCGTCTTCTGGATCTGAGGAGAATGTTGCTTCAGCGGCCGAAGCACTTCCACCGCAGCCCGAGGACGTGCCGTCTCCTCCGCCCCGCGTTTCTCCGATCATGGAAGCTGCTCGGCGGCCAGAGACGTTTAGCGAACAACCTGTGGCGATCGCGACCGCTCCTTCTCAATCGGCACCCCAGTCTCGTCAACCGAGTCGATTTGAAACGGCGGCCAAAGAGACGCTGACAAAGATCTGGAACTGGATCATCGTCGGCGAGGAATACGTGCCGGCGGGGGTGTCGATGGAGTTCGCGGTTGCTAGCCAGTGGCTGCTGCGCATCGGGATTCTCGTCTTGGTCGTCGGGGTGGGATTCTTCCTGAAGTACTCGATCGACCACGGGATGCTCAACGAGACGACGCGGGTGACGCTGTCAGCAATCACTGGTCTGGGAATGCTGATCGCTGGCGCTCGATTGTTAGGCCAGCGTTACCATCTGATCGGACAGGGGCTGCTGGGTGGCGGCTTGGCGACGTTGTACTTCAGCGTGTTTGCCGCCGCGAACTTCTATCACCTGATTGCACCCCTGGTGGCATTTGTGCTGATGGCGATTGTGACCGTCCTGGCCGGTGGGATTGCGGTTCGGTTCGACTCAGCCTTGGTTGCCGTGTTAGGCATCATCGGTGGCTATGGAACACCGATCATGTTGCCGTCGGATTCTGCCAACTACGTCGGGCTGTACGGCTACATGCTTTTGCTCGGGCTCGGAGTGCTGGCGGTTTGTTACCGCAAGCAATGGCCACTGGTCAATTATCTCGCCTTCTTCTGCACGTATGCACTTCTGCTGGCGTCGCTCCAGGGATACACGTCAGCATTTTTTGGCGAGGTGATGCCGTTTGTCGTTGCCTTCTTTGTGTTGTTCTCCACAATCGTCTTTGTTCATAAGGTTGCCAATCACAAGAAGTCCGATCTGCTTGACCTGTTCGCATTGCTGGCCAATGCAGCGCTCTTCTTTGGGATTGGGTTTGCGCTGATCGACGATGCATTTGGACGCCGCTGGACGGCACTGCTGTCACTTGGGTTGGCTCTGTTTTATACCCTGCATGTGTACTACTTCTTAATACGCCGCATCGTCGATCGCGATTTGGTGCTGAGTTTTATCGGGATGGCGTCCTTGTTTTTAGCCTTGACGATGCCACTGATTTTGACTCGGCAGTGGATCACCGCCAGCTGGGCACTGCAGGCCCTGATGTTGTTGTGGCTTTCGGGCAAGCTCAACAGCCAGTTTGTGCGGCAGACCGCGCTGGTGCTCTACGGCATAGTGCTGTTTCGATTTTGTTTCCTCGACTTGCCAGGACAGTTCCTGATCGGAGATCGCTCTGCTGCAAGCGACTTCGCGGTGTACCTGGTGTCGCTGGGTGAGCGGGGGCTAGCCTTCGGGGTTCCCATCGCCGCAATTGCGGCAGGCTACCGCAAAGGC
>CALELC010000464.1 GCA_937904535.1 uncultured Planctomycetaceae bacterium | reverse complement strand
ATAGGAGTATTTAGATTTGCTTTGGGGTGTGTTGGGCAGCGCTGTTATTGGTTGATTGAGGGTGTATGAGAGTGCCGGTTGGTCAGACATTTCGGTCTGCATAAGTGGCATAAGTTCGCGAAGTTTTACGCAGCAGGGATGGTGTCTATTAGGTGCTGCATGTCTGACTGTTTTTCGGATCTCGTGTGGATTGTCTTAGTCGCTGAAAGAATGAGTGACCCTTTGCAGGGGCCGTTCGGAATCTTGTGGCTTGGCTGTGGTTCTTCGCGAAGGAGTGGCATCGTTGACGAAGCGGATTCGTACCGGCAGAACTTGGGACCTAAGTTCCTTGGGAAGTCGTGGGCGTGAAACTCGATACCGCCGCGGGACAAGTCGATATCCACTTCACCCGTCCGGGCGTCATCCGCTGCGGCTGCTGTCAGTGCGTCCAGGAATTAAGGTGTTCGAACGGCGCCCCCAAATGTTGCTGGCGACACTTGGTCACCATGTAGATCAAAACGATCTTGGATGCCTAGCCACCGCGTGTCTGCTGCCCCGAACATGGAGTGAAGCAGATGCAATTTTTCTGGGCGAAGACGTAAGGTCGCGTCGCGCCGTTCAGCGGGTGGTTCGCGATCGACGTGCTGCTTACGACGCAAACGGACAAGGGTGTCCAGGCGTTCTGCAGACTAGCTGGGACGAAACCTGACACAACCTCAGCAAGGAGGTTGCTCGTGGAAAGATGCGTAGGACAGGCTGGTCAGTGTCCCGGATCGGATTCAACGGGAAGGCTTTTCGCAAAGGCCGGAGCGACATCACATCGATCGATGATCTGGATACCAGCAGGGATGATCTGGATACCAGCAGGGGGAAGGCGGTCTCCGATGGGGACGACGCGCAGAGCTGAGATCGAGCGGACGGACTTGGCAGGGGCACCTTGCGAGATTGCGGCTCTCGCCGCGTCGGTACGACCTGCGGTTCTTCTGGTGGGCGTGCGAAATTGGTCTAATGGGCGGGCTTCTGCTAGTCATTCCCCCCACAATTCCCCCGCATGAGGCCTGCAGCATGTTGTGTCGTCGTTACCTCGGGATTTCCCGAATGATTGTCTTGCTGACGCTGCTCGGCAGCGGTAGCACAGCGGCCGCCGAAAAATACGAACTAGGTCCTGATAGCCAACAGCAACCCGATGTGCCGCGGGGAGAACTGGTTGAGTTGACGCTGGAGAAGAGCGAAATCTTTCCCGGCACGGTGCGCGAGATTCAGGTGTACGTTCCCGCGCAGTATGACCCAGCGACTCCGGCAGCCTTGATGGTGTTTCAAGACGGCAAGGGTTATGCCAACCGCAACGGCGCGTGGCGGGTACCGACGGTGTTCGACAACCTGATTCACCAAGGAGCAATGCCGATCACGATCGGTGTGTTTGTGACTCCCGGTGTGGTATCCAGCGGGAGCGACGACGCGATGGATCGCTTCAACCGCAGCCTGGAATATGACGCGGTGAGTGATCGCTATGCACGGTTCATCGTTGACGAGGTGTTGCCACTAGTCCGCGAGCGCTATGCGATCACCGACGATCCCAACCTGCGGGCCATTGCCGGTGCCAGTAGCGGAGCGATTGCTGCATTCGGTGTCGCCTGGCATCGCCCAGATCAATTTCGCCGCGTCTTTAGCACGATCGGAACGTACGTTGGCCTGCGTGGCGGCGATGTCTACCCGACGCTAGTCCGCAAGACGCAGCCGAAGCCGCTGAAAGTGTTTCTGCAGGACGGTAGCAATGATTTGAATATCTACGGCGGTGATTGGTGGGTCGCCAATCAAGCGATGCTCTCGGCCCTGCAGTGGGCAGGATACGAAGTTGAACACCGCTGGGGCGACGGTGGGCACAATTCCGAGCATGGAGCGGCGGTTTTGCCCGAGGCTTTGAAGTGGTTGTGGGCCGACGCCGACCAGCCGATCATGACGCCGCTGAGCGAGCGGCACGCGCTGGCCAAGGTTTTGGAAGCCGGTACCGAGTGGGAACTGGTCAGTCAGGGGCACCAGTTCACTGATGGACCCGCGGTTTCGCCCAGTGGTGACGTCTATTTCACCGATGGCCCAGCCGGTGAAATCTGGCGAGTGCCGGCCGACGATGGCAAGCCGGAGCGTGTGATGGGCGACCTGCCGGGGATCAGCGGCTTGATGTTCGATGCCGCCGGCAGGTTGTACGGCGTACTCAGTCGCCAACAGCAATTGGTGCGGATTGATCTTAAGTCGCAGGACGTCACGGTGTTGGCAGAAACGACCTGCAATGACCTGATCGTGCTGCCACACGGCATTTATGTCACCGATCCACGGAACCGACGGGTGGTCTATGTACCGTTGGATGAAGCGGGCAATAGCCGGCTGGGCGACGGCGAGTCACCGCGCGTGGTGGCATCGGAGATCGCCGCGCCCAATGGACTCATTACGACACCTGACAATCGGTTTCTACTGGTGGCGGATTCGCAGGGGCGTTACGTCTGGTCGTACCTGATTGCTGAGGATGGCGCGCTGCTTCACGGCCAACCTTACCATCACGTCCACATGCCGACCGATGAGACCCGCACTGGAGCGGATGGGGCAACGATGACCCGGGATGGGTTTCTTTACCTGGCGACGACGATGGGAGTGCAGATCTTTGATCAGCCCGGGCGCTGCCATGCCATCATCCCAGCCCCTCGCGGCGAACAGATGTCGAATCTGGTATTTGCCGGTCCCAACATGAAGACGCTCTACGCGACGATTGCGAGCAAACTTTACCGCATGCCCACGCTGGTGAACGGTATTGCGCCCTGGCAGCCTCCGGTCAAACCGGAACGGCCTCGCCTGTAATCCAGCACCGAGTGTGAGTGTATCGTGAGATCTTTTAGCGCGGCTGTTGTAGTCCGTGTCGTTATCCCGCAACGACGAGGACGCCGGTCGCCAGGATGCCCAACCGACTCACGACAGCCGACTCCGATGTTGCTTGAGCCATGTCGCGTCGACTAGCTCAGCACTCAGCTTGCGCCGAGCGGAGTGGATGGTCCGGATGGTCTCACGGCTGGCCGCTGAGCTGCCAGCCACCACGCAGGCGGTGACGCCACACCGAGTTCGCAGCCCGATCGGCTCGCGTCTGCGCACGAGCGACGACGACTGTCTGCAGCGCTGCCGATGATGCTGGAGTGGCACTTTAAGGGCCATCACACTCGGCCACTTTCTTATAAGGCAGCGAGCAAACGCGAACGGATGGGGCAAGCGAAGCTGCTTGCAGTGCCCCGTTTCGTCTGACTTCCTTGGGCGTCTCTTCGTTTGAGCGATGGCACTGGCGATCAAACCAGCGGCCCGCTTTCGCCTCGGTTCGACCGTTGGCAAGCGTCTCTGTCGCAGCTGGCATGACGGTTGCTGCCCAGATCGGGAGTGTAGGCAGAGTGATCTGCTGGAGTGCGTGTTTGCCGCCGACTCAGCGGATCACGCGTCCGTTCAGTCCCCCCCGGATCCTAGGGAGAATGTGATGGCTCAAGATCAGTTGAACGGTAAGAAAATCGCGTTTCTGGCCACCGATGGCGTTGAACAGGTGGAACTCACCGAACCGTGGAAGGCGGTGCAGCAAGCTGGTGGAAAACCGGTACTCGTGTCGCTGGAGAAAGGCGAGATCCAAGGTGTGCACCACGATCAGAAAGCTGACACCTTTCCAGTGGACGTCGCAGTCGACGATGCCAGCGCCGAAGACTACGACGGACTGGTGCTGCCCGGCGGAGTGTTCAATCCCGATGCGCTCCGGGTCAACGAGACGGCTGTGCAGTTTGTGCGTGACTTCTTTAAGCAGCACAAACCGGTCGGAGCGATCTGCCATGGCCCTTGGCTGTTGGTGGAAGCCGACGTGGTCCGCGGACGGACGGTCACCTCTTGGCCGAGTGTGAAGACCGACCTGATCAACGCTGGGGCGCTGTGGGTCGACGAAGAGTGCGTCTGCGATGAAGGGCTCGTCACCAGTCGCAAGCCGGATGATCTGCCGGCGTTCTGCGCGAAGGTCGTGGAAGAGTTCGCTGAGGGCAAGCATGCCGGTCAAACGGTTGCTGGACACTAACTCATCGGCGATCACGTCTGGAATTACGCCTACTCACAGTAGGGACCAGTCGGGCATGGTAGCAGCACGGCGCACGGTTTGCTCGGTCCAGTAGCAGCCTAGTGGCCTCCGCGGTACCGCGCGAGCACGCTTCGGTAAATCGTTAATGCCACTGCATCACTCGCCATTGCACGCCTGTGTTCGCTGCTGCGCTAGCACCGTCGGGAGAACAAGAATGCCAATCGAACTGCGGCCGCTGCATGAACAGGTGATGGTGATCACCGGTGCCTCCAGCGGCATTGGGCTCGCGACGGCGCGACTGGCTGCATCGCAAGGGTGCCGCGTGGTGCTCGCCGCACGCACCGGCCACGTGCTGAAAGCCATTCAGAACCAGATTCGCTCAGCTGGCTCCCAGGCCGTTGCCGTGCAAGCGGATGTGTCTCGTCCCGAGGATGTCAAACGGATCGCGCAAGTTGCACTTGATGAGTTCGGGCAGATCGACACTTGGGTGAACAATGCGGGACTATCGATCTTTGGTCGATTGGATACGGTAAAGAGTGAAGACCATCGCCGTTTGTTCGAAGTCAATTTTTGGGGCGTGGTCTATGGCTCGCTCACTGCGATCGAGCATCTCCGCGAGCGGGGCGGAGCGCTTATCAATCTCGGAAGCGTGCTGTCCGATGTCGCGGTGCCGCTGCAAGGGATGTACGCGGCCAGCAAGCACGCCGTCAAAGGTTTCACCGATGCGCTGCGGCTGGAACTTGAAGAAGAGGGCGCCCCGATTTCGGTAACTCTCATCAAGCCCGCATCGATCAACACGCCCTTTCCACAGCATGCACGCAACTACCTGGCGCACGAGCCGCGGCTGCCTGATCCGGTTTATCCGCCCAAAGAGGTTGCGTTGGCCATTCTCAAGGCCGCTCAGGAGCCGTGGCGTGACATTCGCGTCGGTGGCTCGTCAAAGGTCATGTCTGCCGTCGCAAATTGGACGCCTCGGCTGATGGACTGGATGAACGAAACGTTTATGACTCGCCAGCAGATTCGAAATGAACCAGCGCGACACGCTCGTGGTTCGTTGTATCAATCCGATGCCGGTGGTGAGATCGAAGGCTCTCATCCCGGCCGTGTGATGAGCAGCAGTCTGTACACCCGAGCGATTACCAATGGTGTCGCTCGCGGCGCCGTGATCGCGTCGGTCGGTGTCGCGGCAGCGGCCATTATTGGAGTGATGAGGCCGAGGAAATAACACTGAGCGGACCCGCTCAGCAGTCATTGCCGCGGTTGCGTAAAGTCTGAAACTTAACACTGAATCCTAATAGGAAGCGATAAGATGTCCGGAGAGTTGATCCAGTCGACGGTTGGGCGAAGCGATGTGGCCCCGATGAGCCGCCCGGCCCACGGTCGTACCAATGTCGGAGACGAAGGTCGTGTGATCTCGTTGATGACCGGCCTTGGTTTTACCTTTTATGGGCTGCACCGAGGATCGTGGTTGGGCGCTGCCAGTTTTTTGATCGGTGCTTCACTGCTTCACCGGGGGTGGACTGGCTACTGCGCCATGTATGAGCAGTTGGGCATCGACGCGACCACGCATCCGCCTCAGCGTCCCGGTGTGCGCGCACAGCACGGCCGGAAAATCGTCGCCAAAATCGTCGTGGACCGTGACCGACGCGATGTTTATGACTTTTGGCGAAACTTCCAAAATCTGCCGCGTGTGATGCGGCACCTCGAATCGGTAAAGGTGATCGACCAGAAGCTTTCTCACTGGACCGCGCATGCGCCCTTGGGGCAGAAGCTCTCATGGGAAGCTGAAATCATCAACGAACGCGATGGGGAGTTAATTGCATGGCAATCGCTGCCCGGCTCCCAAGTCGACACCGCCGGCTCCGTGCATCTGAGTGATGCGCCGACCGCCAAGGGAACAGAAATCACAGTCACTCTTAAATACGATCCCCCTGGCGGTCACTTTGCCGACCGGTTGGCGCATCTACTGGGGCAGGGGCTGGAAGACGAGTTGCTGGAGGATCTGCAAGCTTTCAAACGTTCCTTGGAAATTGATGACAGCTCGAGTACTGAATCGGAACAGTCAACTCGGAAGGCCTGGTCCTAAGTTTGGTGAAGCGACGATCGGGGCATACCTGTAAAGCAAACTTGGCAGAGGAACGGGAAGCATGAACGCGACGATGAAGCGTAAGCTAGGCTATGCCGCAATCGGCACTGCCGCAGTCATGGCCGGACGAGCGATTTACCGACAACTCCATCAGTTCTCATTCATCGATCGGAATGTGCTGATCACCGGCGGCTCACGCGGACTTGGACTAGTGCTCGCCCGCCAACTTGCCGAGCGGGGAGCGAGATTGATCCTCTGTGCTCGGGACGCCGAAGAACTGGCTCGAGTGAAGGCGGAGTTTCACGCAAGGGGGCATCAGGTCCTTACGATCGTCTGTGATGTTATGCAGCCCGACTCGGTCCGCTGCATGATTGAGCAGATCACGGATCAGGGAATCGTAATCGATGTCGTGATCAACAACG
>CALELC010000463.1 GCA_937904535.1 uncultured Planctomycetaceae bacterium | reverse complement strand
CCTGGAGAATCGGCAAACTCGATGGTGTTGCTGACGCTCGGCACCGGCATCGGTGGCGGCATCATTTTCGATGGCCACCTGTTGGGCGGTGCCAACAGCTTTGCGGGAGAAGTCGGGCACCTTGTGGTTGACTCTTCGCCCGGGGCGCGGTTATGTGCCTGGGGAGGCGGCCAAGGCCAGTTTGAAGCCTACGCTTCGGCATCGGCGGTGGCGCTGCGCACCCGCGAACGCTTGAACGCCGGCGCCGCCAGTTCGCTCCGCGACCGGGGCGACCAGGTCACGCCACTGGACGTCTATCAGGCCGCCTTGGCCGAGGATCCGTTGGCGCTAGAGATCGTCGACGAGACCGCGCGGTGGCTCGGCGTCGGCATCACAACCATCGTTCACGTGCTCGATCCCGGGATGGTGGTGATCGGCGGAGCCATGACGTTCGGCGGCCAAGGCGACCCCGTTGGTGAGCGATTCCTGGCAGGGGCGGCAGCCGAGTTCCGCCGGCGAACCTTCGAAAATGTGTTCGCTGGCACCACGATCAGCTTCGCCAAACTCGGAGCCGATGCCGGCTACTTAGGTGCCGCTGGGTACGCTCGCCAGCGGTGGCTGAACCCATAGCGGTTCCGCTCGGCACCCTCCAACGATTCAGTCGATGATCTTCATTCAACGATAGGGCAAGGCAATTGGAAACACTCATTGCCGGCCTCCATAGATAACCAAATATGACACAGAATATCCGCAATTTTTGCATCATCGCGCACATTGACCACGGTAAAAGCACGCTGGCGGACCGCTTGCTGGAATACACCGGCACGGTCGCCAAACGCGCTATGAAAGATCAATTGCTGGACGCGCTGGATCTGGAACGCCAACGCGGGATCACGATCAAGGCGCACGCGGTATCGATGCGTCACCAGTTCGAGGGGCAGGAGTACGAACTCAACCTGATCGACACGCCCGGCCACGTCGACTTCCACTATGAGGTCTCGCGTTCGCTCGCCTGTTGTGAAGGCGCCTTGTTGTTAGTGGATGCCTTTCAAGGCGTGGAAGCGCAAACGGTGGCCAACGCTTACGCCGCGATGGAACATGACCTCAAGATCATCCCGGTGATCAATAAGATCGACCTGGCCTATGCGCGACCCGATGAGGTTGCGGAAGAGATGCACCAGACGCTGGGCGTTGAGCCCGAGGATTGCGTCAAAGTCAGCGCCAAGACGGGGCTGGGGATCGAGGGACTGGTGCGGGCGATTATCGAAAAGGTGCCGCCGCCCAGTGGCGACGCCGAGGCGCCGCTGCAAGCGATGGTGTTCGACTCCAGTTACGATGATTACCGCGGCGCAATCACCTACATTCGGATGATGAACGGTACGGTTCGCAAAGGCCAGAAGATTCGCTTCTTGCGCGCCGGTTCTCAGCACGAAATTATCGAAATGGGGCAGTTTGTGCCGGCGCGAAAGCCGTGCGATGAGCTGACCGCTGGACAGGTCGGCTATCTGATCTGCAACATCAAATCACTGAGCGATGTGCACATCGGCGATACGGTCAGCACACCCGGCAATCAAGCAGCCGAACCTTTGCCTGGTTATGCTCGACCCAAACGCATGGTGTATTGCGGTCTCTTTCCCAGCGACGGACAAGACTTCTCGGAATTGCGCGAGGCGCTGGAGCGGCTAGCGATCAATGATCCGAGCTTCGACTTCGAGCCGGAGACCAGTGATGCGCTGGGATTCGGATTCCGCTGTGGCTTCCTCGGCTTGCTGCACATGGAAATCGTGCAGCAGCGGCTGGAGCAAGAATCCGATGTTGACCTGGTGCAGACCGCTCCCAACGTGACTTATGAGGTGGTCGATAAACGCGGCAACGTGTTAACGATCCATAAACCTCAAGATGTACCCGATGCTGGCGACATTCAGGAGTTCCGGCAACCGATCGTCCGCTGCAACATTGTGGTGCCGATCGAGTACATCGGTCCTTTGATGAAGCTCTGCCAGGAACGCCGTGGGATCCAACGCGGTCAGGAATACATCGGCACGCAGCGGGCAATGCTCATCTATGACATTCCGCTGGCAGAAGTGATTTATGACTTGCACGATAAGATCAAGAGTGCCACACGCGGTTATGGTACTCTCGATTATGAGATGGTGGGCTACGAAGCGGCTGACCTGTGCCGACTGGATATTTTGGTCAATGGGAACCGCGTCGATGCGCTGAGCGTGGTCTGCCACCGGGCCGATGCCGACCGCCGCGGGCGAGCGGTGGCGAAGAAATTGAAAGCCGAGATCGAACGGCATATGTTCGAGGTTGCGGTGCAGGCGGCGATCGGGAGTCGCGTGATCGCCCGAGAAACCGTCCCGGCGATGCGCAAGAACGTGACCGCGAAATGCTATGGTGGTGACATCACGCGAAAGCGAAAACTGCTGCAGAAGCAGAAAGAAGGCAAGAAGCGGATGAAGGCCGTCGGCAACGTCGAGATCAGCCAAAAGGCCTTTATGGCGGTGCTCAGCGGCGGCGAAGAAGGCTGAGCAAGTCGGTCACAAACAGAGGGTGAGTCTGTGGAAAACGCGCGCATCGCCGACATCTTCGAAGAGTTGGCGGACCTGTTGGAGTTCCGCGGGGAAAACCCCTTTCGTGTGCGTGCCTACCGCAACGGCGCGCATGCGATCCGTGACCTGGACGAATCGGTCGCTGCAATCTTGGCGGACGACGCGCGCGACTTGGCTGATTTGCCGGGCATCGGGGCAACGTTAGCCGAGAAAGCACGCACGCTGGTCGAGACCGGTAGCTTGCCCCAACTCGAATCGCTGCGGCAAGAGATTCCCGACGCGGTAATCGCCATGGTGCGGATTCCGGGCCTGGGGGCGAAGAAGGCCGCCGCCTTACACCGCGAACTCCAGATCGATTCACTCGATGCACTTCGCGCCGCATGTGAAGCCGGTCTGGTTCGCAAGCTCAAAGGCTTTGGCGCAAAGACCGAGGAAACGATTCTTGCCGGCATTCAGATTGCCCAAGTCGCCAGTGAGCGCATCTATTGGTCGACGGCTCACGAACTCGCGCAGTCAATTCTGCAGCATATGCAGGAATGTCAGGCCATTCAGCAGATGCAGTGGGCGGGCAGCTACCGCCGCGGTCGCGAGACCGTGGGGGACCTCGATCTGTTGGCGGTCGCCTCCGATCGCAAGGCCGCGATGGATCATTTTGAAGCCTACCCGGACCGCACGCAAACGATCGCACGCGGCGAAGAGAAGAAGATCTCAATCCGCATCGGCAAAGCATTTCAAGTGGATATGCGGTTGGTCGAAGAGCAGGAGTTTGGGGCAGCGCTGCAATACTTCACGGGCAGCAAGCAGCACAACGTTCATTTGCGGCGTTTGGCTCAGGCCCAAGGCCTCAAGATCAACGAATATGGGGTGTTTCGCGAGTCCGACCAAAGCCGCGTCGGCGGGGCTTCGGAACCAGAGGTGTACGCCGCGGTTGGTTTGCCGTGGATTCCGCCAGAACTACGTGAGGATCGACAGGAGTTCGAACTCGCAGCCGCCGACAAGTTGCCGGATTTGATCACCGTCGATGCGATCCGAGGCGACTTGCACATGCACACCAGTGCCACCGACGGCACGGCGACGATTCGGGAGATGGCCGACGCCGCCATTGCTCGCGGACTGCAATACATCGCGATCACCGATCACAGCAAGCGAGTCTCGATGGCTTCAGGACTCGACGAACAGCGGGCGCTGGAGCAGTGGCGTTTGATCGATGAGATCCGGCCTGAATACGACGGACGCTTGGTGATCCTCAAAGGGATCGAATGCGACATCCTCGAAAAAGGTGGAATGGATCTAAGCGATGAGTGCCTCGCGCAAGCCGACTGGGTGCTCGCCAGCGTCCACTATGGACAGCGTCAAAGCCGTGAGCAAATCACCGAACGAATCCTGGGCGCGATTCACAATCCCCATGTGGATTGTGTCGCTCACCCCACCGGTCGCTTGATCAACCGCCGAGAAGCTTATGAGGTTGACCTGGAGGCTGTGATGAAGGCGGCAGCCGAAACCGGCACCTTCTTGGAAATCAATGCCCACCCTTCGCGGTTGGATTTGAATGACGTCCATGCCGCGGCTGCTAAGCGACATGGCATTCCCATCGTGATCAGCACCGACGCACACAGCATCGACGGCTTGAACGTGATGCAGTACGGGATCACGCAAGCCCGCCGTGCGGGGCTAACAAAAGGTGATGTGCTCAACACGCTGACGGCCAAAGCGTTTTTGAAGCGTCTGCACCAACGACCGAAGGCAGGCTCGAAATGACGCAGCTCAGTGAGTTGGTACGCGGCTGAGGAACGTGCCGTGGCCGATTTGGCCGACGAACTTTCCGTCGCGAACCTGCACTTTGCCGCGGACGGTCACGACTTCGCTGCGGCCCTCCAGCGGCCAGCCTTCAAAAGCGCTATAGTCCGTTGCCATTTCATGCGTCGCTGCTGAAATGTGTCCGCGATGCTCCGGATCATAAACCACCAGGTCGGCGTCTGACCCGACCGCGATCGTTCCTTTGCGTGGGAACAACCCAAAGATTTTGGCGGCTTGGGTGCTGCCGCAATCAACGAAACGGCAGAGGTCCAGCTTGCCTTGCCGCACGCCATAGCTGTAGAGCAGTTCGATGCGGTGCTGTACCGTTGGCAGCCCGTTGGGGATCAGCGTGAAGTCCTCGCGACCTAATTCCTTCTGTCCCTGAAAATCGAACGGAGCATGGTCGGTTGCAACGGTGTGAATCAAGCCAGATTGCAGCGCCTTCCAAAGGTATCGCTGATGGGACCGATGACGAATCGGCGGTGACATCACATACTTTGCACCTTCGAAATCAGGCAGCTGAGCGTAGCTGTCGTCGAGTACGAGATACGGGGCGACGGTCTCGGTCCAAACTGCAATTCCCCGTCGTCGCGCTGCTGCTGCGGCCTGGACCGCTTGGCGGCAACTGGCATGCACCACATAGATGTGCGCACCGGTGAGTTCTGCAAAGGCCAGCAGGTGTTTGACGCCACTGGCCTCGACGGCAGGCGGTCGCGAAGGCTCGTGCCACTCAGGCCCGGTTTTGCCTTCGCTAAGCAACTTGCGCTGCATCTCATCGATCAGTGTCGCATTCTCACAATGAGCCGTAACAATCACACCGAGTTCGCGAGCCAAACGCAGGGTCTTATAGAGCTCACTGTCATCGATGCCAAAGAAGTCCTTATAGGCTAAGAAAACTTTGAAGCTTGAGATTCCTCGGTCCACGGTTTGACGAAGCGCCGCTTCGGTGGAAGCGTCGTATCGCGAAATTCCCATGTGGAACGAGTAGTCGCAGGCGGATTGGCCGGCGGCCTTCGACATCCAGAGTTCAAAGGCTTCGAGATGATCTTGCTGACGATTGGGACAGCACATCTCAATGAGCGTCGTGGTCCCGCCGACGAGTGCCGCGCGGCTGGCCGTCTCATAGCTGTCCTTCGCAAATGTCCCCATGAACGGCAGGTACACATGAACGTGGGGGTCGATGAAGCCAGGAAACACGTATTTGCCGGTAGCATCGATCACTTCGGCACCATTGGGCTGCTGGAGGTCTCGCCCGATCGCGCTGATGGTTTCGCCTTGGCAGAGGATGTCGGCGATGTAGGAATCGGTGGCGGTGACGATGTGGCCGTTTCGGATCAGAAGCGTCATGTTACGATGGCTGTCCATGTACAACGTTGAGCGGGATGATACGACGCCTATCGTGAAGAGATTCGCCGCCGACGGCAATGGTTGATCGCTTGCAGTGAGGGAGCTGCGGACTCCCCGTGCTGTTTCGGTATCGTCCCTATGTCCTAAGAAAACCTCCGGAGACCTGAGCATGCTTCAAATCCCCGTTCGCCGCCTGCACGGTCCTGGCCCGTCACCGGTCGCTCCATCGGTGCTGGAGGCGTTGTCGCAGCCGTGCATCGGTCACATGGACCCCGCGTTCATGCGGATCATGAACGAAGTCCGCGAGATGTTGCAGCAGGTCTTTCGCACCCGCAACGAGATGACGCTGGCTTGCAGCGGCACCGGGTCAGCGGGAGCGGAGATGTTGATCGACAATCTGGTCGAACCGGGTGACACCTGTTTGATTGGGATCAACGGTGTGTTTGGTGGTCGGCTCGCTGAAAAAGCACGCCGAGCGGGCGGCATCGTGCACACGCTGCAGACCGAATGGGGCCAGGTTTTCGATCAAGACGAGATCATCGAGCAAATCGAGCAAGTCAAACCCAAGATCGTGGCCTTGGTGCACGCGGAAACGTCAACCGGAGCGCTCCAACCATTTGATCGCTTGGCCGCTGCGGTTCATAAGTATGATGGATATCTGCTGATGGACTGCGTGACGTCACTTGGCGGTCTGCCAGTCGAAATCGATCAGTGGGAAATCGACGCCGCTTACTCAGGAACGCAAAAGTGCCTTTCCTGCCCTCCGGGCTTAGCCCCGGTAACGCTGTCGCAGCGGGCCATGGATAAAGTTCAGCAGCGTTCGACTCCGGTCAATTCCTGGTACCTCGACCTGACCTTAGTGGGCAATTATTGGTCGGGCAGCCGAGCCTATCATCACACCGCTCCGGTGAATATGAACTACGCGCTGCACGAAGCACTGCGGCTGGTGTTGGAGGAAGGCTTAGACAATCGCTTTGCGCGCCATAAGCGTGCCCATGAGCAGCTCAAGCAGGGGCTGCTCCGTCGAGGGTTTACCTATGCGTCCGCACCCGAGCATTCGCTGCCGATGCTCAATCTGGTCAACGTGCCCGCCAGCGTCACCGATGAGGCGACGACGCGCCGCCGGCTGCTCGATGAGTTCGGGCTTGAAATCGGTGGCGGGCTCGGCAAACTCGCCGGCAAATGTTGGCGAATCGGATTGATGGGGCATGGCGCCCGCGAAGAAAACGTAACTGCGATTCTCGAAGCTTTCGATGCGGTGTTGCCCACGAAGTGATGGGCACCTCGTTGTCCGGCTGCCGTAGTTTGCGGCGTTGCCGACGAGGACGCTGGTCGGCGGTAGGGAAAACGCACGGTCCGCGTGTGTTGCCCGAACGGCCGAGCAACTTTGGCGATCGCTCCCGCCCCCTGGCTCGTTGACCGCGGGAGAGCTTAGTGTGGCAGGAGTATCCGGCCTCAGCATCGCCCGGCGATGACCGGGCGATTGCGAACTGCCTGCCAGTTCTGCGATTGGCGGAACGACGTTACTTCGTGCTCACCGCCTGGGCGTAGCGCGATTGCAACGACTGCACTTCCAGCGAGCCTGCCTTGAGTGCGGCCATTGCACCGGCGGCTGCGTCAGCCGCCG
>CALELC010000462.1 GCA_937904535.1 uncultured Planctomycetaceae bacterium | reverse complement strand
GAGCCAGCTGAGTGAGTCGCGACCAGCGGATTTGTCGAACGTATCCACCAGCCAAGTCCGCAGTCCCGCATCGGCAGCCGCGTGAAAGATCGCTTCGGGCAGTGGACACTGTGCCCGCTGGTGATCGGCGTACGCCACAGCGACGAGTTCCACGCTCTGCGGCAGTCGCTGCCGCAACTCGTTCCAGGCGTTTGCTAGCGCCGCTGTGCTAGGAACTCCTGCTGGGCCGGCCTTGGCATACGCGAATCGCGGCGGAACGTGCGCGGCAAGTTCCAGTGCGGTGTCCCACTCGCCCAGCGCGGCTGACAGGCAACACGCCGGCGGCGCCTCGTTCGCGGCCTGCTGCCATAACTGCGGATCGGCTGCAGCGAGCGCTCCACGCTGCGGCTCTTTGAAATCCAGCACCTCCACCGGCTGGCTGACCAATCGTCGAAACTCGTCGAGGCTGCGGACGCTGACCAACAATCCGGGAGCGGGCAGAGGTTCCCCAGCGGCGAACGGCTGCGGGTCGGCATTCATGATGACGAGGGTTCCTGAGGGACGACAATGGCCTGACTGCACCGCACCAGCGACCGCTCGCTGTCATCACCGACAGCGGTGACTGCAATCTTGGGAGCGTCGCTACATGTGCTGCGGTCAGAAAAAGGTACGATGTAAACTGGGGAGGTGATGCTGTCTGCGGATATTACCGTCGATACTCTGCGGCCATTTATCACGTCAATCGCCTTGACGCTTTGCCGCGTCGGCGACCGATACAGAACCAACACGACAAATCACCTTAGACCGCTCTGTAAGTCACGCCATGCCGCCCAGGACCGCCCCTCCCCTGAAATTCGAGACGATCGCCCATCCAGCTCAACTCGACGATCTTTGCCAGCGTCTGGCCGCCAAACCTATCATCGCTTTTGACACCGAGTTTGTCTCCGAGGATCGTTACCGGCCCCAGCTCTGCTTGATTCAAGTTGCGGCCGAAGAGATTGTGGCGGTCATCGACCCGCTGGCCATTCCCCAGACCGAGCCGTTTTGGGAACTGCTGGCCACGCCGGGACGAACGGTCGTCGCTCATGCCGCGCGTGAGGAAGTGCGTTTCTGCTACCACTACAGCGGCAAACCGATCGCGGGCTTGTTCGACACTCAGTTAGCCGCCGGCTTCATCGGTCTGGAATATCCCAGCTCGCTCTCGAACTTGGTCGCGCGGTTGCTGAACGTCAAGATCAGCAAGGGCGAGACCCGCACCAACTGGCGCACTCGGCCGCTGAGTGACTCACAACTTCAGTACGCCGTCCGCGATGTGACGGAACTGGAGGCTATGTATGTGATCCTCAACAAGGCGATCCGCGAAGCAGGACGCTGGGAGTGGATGGCTGAGGAGAGCGAGCGGTTCCAACAGAACATTCATGACGCCGAAAACCGCGAAAACTGGCAGCGAGTCAGCGGTGCCTCGGGGTTACCAGCACGGCAACTGGAGATCGTTCGCCAGCTGTGGCGGTGGCGTGACCGCCGCGCCCGCCAACTCGACGTGCCGGTGCGGCGAGTGTTTCGCGACGATTTGATCGTTGAAGTCGCGCGTGCGGGCTCCGCGGACCCGAAGACGATCCGCAGTATCCGTGGGATGGAGTTCCGCAACTTCCACGATCACTATGACGATCTTGCCGCAGCGGTGCAGCGAGCGTTGGACACGCCGGAGTCCGAGTTGCCGCGACGCAACCGCGGCCGGCACTCCACCACCTCGCCAATGCTCGCGCAGTTCCTCAACACCTCGATCGCCTGCGTCTGTCGCCAGCATCACATCGCACCGATGATCGTCGGCAACACCGATGACATCCGCGACATGATCGCGTATGAACTCGAAGGCGCCCACCAAGACGAATTGCCGGCGCTGCTGCAGGGCTGGCGCGGCAAAATTGTCGGCGAGCCGTTCCGCCAACTGATTCAGGGCAAACTCGCGATCAAAGTCGCCAATCCCCGAGAAAATCAGCCGCTGGAGTTCGTGCCGGTCGGCAGCGACTGATGTCGCCGCCGAGCTGTCACTCCCAATCCCGCTTGGCAACAGGCTGCAACCCGCACAATCGCCAAGGGGCAGACCATGCGTCCCTCGGCTTTTTCGGCAGAGCCGCGGCGTCTCTACGACCGGGCGAGAGAACTACTGGCCGTCGGCAGCCGGTTGCACCGCATCCAGGTCACGGCCAGCCGCCCAGAGCGTCCCCCGAATCAACGTTCGCAGGAACACCGGGTCGCGGAACGTGTCGTCGGAGTGGCCGTAGGTCGTGCCAAACACGCGCGCTTTGCCGTACTGGTTGGTCCAGAATACCGGTTGCTTCTCACCTGTCCGTTCACTGGTGCTGGTGGCCAACACCGTCGTTTCCGGCCACACCTTCTCGATGATGTACAGCTCATCCATCGCGGTCTTTTGGCCAGACGGGTAGCCACTCATGATCGGATGATCGGTGGCGACAACGTCGACGGGATAGCGGCTTTGATGCTCGTGCCGCCGGCTGGTGACTCCCAAAAACTGACGCCAGTCATCGATCTCGGCTGAGCGGTAGGTGTGCATCGCGCAGTGAATCACCACCGCACTGGCACCGGCGGCGTGCGCCGACGTGATCTTGCGAATGTAGTCCGGGTCCGAAGTATCGGCAAAGCACTCGTTGTGAATCACAACGTCATAGCCCTTGGCCCAATCTGGATTGTTATACAGATCGATCATCGCGTGCGTGCCGGTCCCACCTTCGTGGACCACCGTCCACTGCGCCTCGATCCCGGCCTCTTTGACCGCTTCCTGCATCGCCAGCGACTGGAATCGGTAGTTGTGGCAACACCCGCCGGTGACCAACAACAACTTCAGCGGCTCAGCCGATTCAGCACGGCTGAACGAGGGCAACAGCGTTGCAGCCACTGCCAACAAACAAGCGACAACAGGCAATCTCAAGGTGCGTTTCATCAAAGCAGTCGTGGTAGGAGGGGCGTGCGGGGATGGGGAGCGGGCAGACCTATTTCGTAGGCTTAGCATCAGCCGAGGCTTGCTCGACTTTGCTGCGGAGAACCAACTTCGGCGGCAGCGGTTGGCTCTCGGGCACAAACTTCATCGAGACCGAGTTGACACAGTGCCGGGTATTCTTGGCGGTGAACCGCTCGCCGAGGAACACGTGGCCGAGATGCCCCTGGCAATTGGCGCAGATGATTTCGGTTCGGACCCCATCGATATCGGGTACTCGCTTGACCGCACCTTTGATTTCATCGTCGAAGCTCGGCCAGCCACAACCGCTGTGAAACTTAGTATCCGATTCATAGAGCGGCGCATTGCAGCGGCGGCAAATGTAGGTGCCGTGATCTTCTAAATCGGTGTATTCGCCGATGAACGCCCGCTCGGTTCCCTTTCGCAACAGGACGCGTTTTTCTTCAGCGCTGAGTTGGTTGTAGTCGTCTTCCGAATCGATCAGCCGCACGTTTTCGTCCTTCTTTTCCATTGCACTATCCTGAGTCGAGGCGGTCGAGTCCGCAGTTGCCGGGGCAGGGGAGGGCGAACGGGGTTCGTCGGCCTGGGCCGACGCCAACGGTCCGACTCCATCAGCACATCCAGCCAACAGCACCAGAGCGGCCAGCAGCCATTTCGCAGCAGAAGACATCAGAGGGGCCCTCATCCGTAGGAGCATAAGCAGAGCACAGACGCCGGTGGGCGCTTCCCCATTGTAACCGTCGAGTGGGTCAGAAGTACCAGAGTGGCCAAGAAGTTTTACGGGCACCAGCCGCTACGTCCCCGACCGCTCCGCCGGTCGGTGCGTACTTATCCTTGACTAAGACCGCAGAACGATTACCACCATCTCCGTCCCCAACCGATCCGCAGCCCAGACACCGCTAACGGGTACACGGCGGAGCGATCGTCCACACTCTGTGCCGCCCTTCGCTTCTCCCATCAGGACCGGCCGCGGAGAAACTGCTGCCGTGCGCAGGGCGTCGGAACGCCCGAAGAACATGCGACCTGCCGCTGGCCCGGGAGAGAAAGTGACGCATGCGGCCACGGGGCGGGACAGCTGCCAAGAACGGCGCGGGCATCCGTGGCTCGAATGCCACGGTTGCCACACCCTAGCCGCGTCGCGACGAGGGTAGTTTCAGCCATAAAAACGACCGCGGAAAGCGGGCGTCTCGAACCAAATTAGGCGGTCTTCTGACCGATCACCCAGTGCCACATGGCGACCAACTTCATCCCGTTCTGCTTGGCATATTCGCCAACGGTGAGCTTGTCGTCTTTGACAAACGGCTGCTCCAACAGAGCCCGTTCGGCGCAGTATTGGCGGATACGGCCTTCCACCATCTTTTCGACGATGTTGTCCGGCTTGCCTTCGGCCTTCGCAGCAGCTCGCAGGATTTCGCGCTCTCGCTCGACTTGATCCTTGTCCAGGTCTTCGACCGCCAACACTTCGGGCTTCATCGCAGCGATGTGCATCGAAATGTCTTTGGCGGCTTCGTCGCTGCCACCTTCGATCTGCAGCAACACGCCAGCGGTGGTGCCAGCATTGTGCTGATACCCGCCGCAGGTGCCTTCGACGCGGACCAGCCGTCCGACGTTGAATACTTCGCGGATGCGGTTGAACAGGTCGTCCTTCTGCTGACGGAGCGTTGTGCCGGGCTGGCTCGGCGATTCCTGGTCCAGCAGCTCGTCGGCAGTCGCCGCGCCGGGGCCGGTGGCCAGTTGCGTCGCCAGGTCCTGAGCGAGCTGAATGAATTGCTCGTTGGAGGTCACCGGTGCGCTTTCGCACAACAGTTCAACCATGGCGCCGACCTGCTTGTCGGTGCCCAAGTACATGCCGAAACGACCGAAGGCGGTTTCGCGGTCCGAACGCTTGTCGGAAAGCTGCTTGCCCTTCTTGCGCAGCACTTCGAACGCCACGTCCTCGTCACCACCAGCTTCCTGCAAAGCTTGCTTGCAGTCCATCAAGGGGAGCCCGGTTCGCTCGCGGAAGGCCTTCACGGCCGCAGCCGAAATCGTTGTCATGAGTGTATCTCCAAAAATGAAATGTGTGGTTACGACGAGGTGCTCGGCGCGACGCCATGAGCATGAAAACACAAGCTCAGGCAACCGCTAGCCGGGCCGCCTGAGCATCGCGTGTGATCTGCTACAGGATGGAGCCGCGATCAGCTGGTCGCTGCAGCGCCGGCGTCGACGGGCTGTTGCTCGCTCGCTTCGCTGCTTGCAGCCGGAGCATCGCCCGACTTGGCGGCAACTTGGGCAGCTCCGCCCTTACCTTCGATAACCGCATCAGCCAATTGCTTGAGGATCAGCTCGATGCTGCGCAGACCGTCGTCATTGCCGGGGATCGGCAGGTCGATATCGGTCGGGTCGCTGTCGGTATCGATCAGAGCAGCGGTGACGATGCCCAATCGCTTGGCTTCGCGAACTGCGTTGCGTTCCTTGCCTGGATCGACCAGGAACAACACTTCGGGCAGCCGGTTCATCGTGCGCAACCCGTTCAGGTTGCGGTACATCTTGCGATATTCACGGTTGAGCGACGACTGCATCTTCTTGCTGTAGTTGCTCATGCCGTCGCCATTGCGGAGCTCTTCGAGCTCTTCCAGGCGGGTCAAGCGGTTGCGAATCGTGCGGAAGTTGGTCAGCGTTCCGCCCAGCCAACGCTCGGCGACAAACGGCATCCCGCAGCGCAGCGCTTGCTCTTCGATCGCTTCGCCGGCCTGACGCTTGGTGCCGACAAACAGGATCAGACTGCCGCCCGCAGCAACTTGGCTGAGGTACTTCTTGGTCCGCAGCAAGCCGCGCAGCGTTTCCCGGATGTCCAGAATGTGAATCTGGTTCTTGCGGCCGAAAATGTACGGAGCCATTTTCGGATTCCACAGACTCGTGCGGTGCCCAAAGTGGACACCGGCTTCAATCATGTCTTGAATGATGGTACCAGCCATCGATAACTCCCAAGGCAGCGGTCATTCTGGCACAAAATCGACTCACCGGTTCGGCGGGAAGCAGCAGGCGGCAAAACCATTGCCAACGCCAGCATCCCGCTGAAGCTTGACTCAATCGATTCAGGGCATCTTCGCCGGCGCCAAGCCGACGACATCCCTTCGTCCGTGAGGAACGACCAAGAAGAAAGGAAAACATCACCCGCGAACTAGCGAATTCGCGGGTCTAAGAGAATACCGCTACGCGTCGAAGCCCGTCAAGGCAAGCGACGCGAGATTCAACTGCTCGATCGGCTTAGATCGACACCGGCTCGCCAGCACCGACCGCCAGCCCAGCGGCTTCAGCCAGTGCGTCGGCCTTGTCGGTCTTTTCCCAGGTGAACGTATCGCCTTGGCGACCGAAGTGACCTCCCGCAGCCGTGACGCGGAACACGGGGCGACGCAGTTGCAGGTGATCGATGATTCCGGCCGGGGTCAACGGGAAATGCTCGCGCACCAGCTGGCACAGCTTGCTGTCGGCGATCCGTCCGCTGCCCTGGGTGTCCACCCGCACGCTGACCGGCTCCGAAACGCCGATGGCGTACGCCAGTTGCACTTCGCAGCGATCCGCAAGGCCCGCAGCGACGATGTTCTTGGCGATGTAGCGAGCCATGTAGGCAGCCGAGCGGTCGACCTTGGTCGGATCCTTGCCGCTGAACGCACCACCGCCGTGCCGGCCCCAGCCGCCGTAGGTGTCGACGATGATCTTGCGCCCGGTCAGCCCGCAGTCGCCGTGCGGCCCACCGACCACGAATTTACCGGTCGGGTTGATGTGGTACTTGATGTCGCCCTTGTCGAGTTCCGCCGGCAAGCAAGGCTGGATCACTTCTTCGATCACAAACTTGCGGAGCGTCTCTTGATCGACGTCCGGTGCGTGCTGCGTGCTCACGACGACCGTATCGACGCGGACGGGGGTGTAGCCGTTGTACTCGATGGTCACCTGGCTCTTGCTGTCCGGACGCAGCCATGGCACTTCGCCGTTCTGACGAGCTTCGGTCAGACGGGTGATGATCCGGTGCGACAACGCGATCGGCAGCGGCATCAGTTCTTCAGTGTCGCGGCAAGCGAAACCAAACATCAACCCCTGGTCGCCGGCGCCGATGTCTTTGCCGGAGCTGGCGTCGCTGTTCACCCCTTGCGCGATGTCAGGGCTTTGCGAATCGAGCGTGACCATCACGGCGCAGGTGTTGCCGCAGATCCCCATCTCATCGTCGGTGTAGCCAACTTCGTTGATCACGTCGCGGACGATCTGCTGGTAATTGACGAGCGCTTTGGTGGTGATCTCGCCCGCGATGATCGCCAGCCCCGTGGTGACCAACGTTTCGCAAGCGACGCGGCTCAGCGGATCCTGCTCCA
>CALELC010000461.1 GCA_937904535.1 uncultured Planctomycetaceae bacterium | reverse complement strand
GTCACGGAAATGGACCTGCGTGACCTGCGGCCCGGCAGACTCCAAATGCGTGACGACACAGTTAGGCCAGAGCTCCAAGTCCGTCTGGCCGATCACCGGCCAAAGCAACGAGACCCAGGTGTTGGATTTCAGCCCCAGTGGGTCTCCGTACCGGTTGACGAAACCGGTTTTAGGCGGATAGGCCTTCCGTCCGCTGGGCGCATGATCCTGGGTGATCACCGCCAACGGCGTGCGGTAGCGGGCCATCCCCAAAGCATCCATGCCGATTTCCGCAAAACGGCTGATCGGATTGGGTTCCAAGGGCGTCTGGTAGTTATCCTCGCTAAATGCCTTGGCCTGATTGGTACGCGTACCATTGATGCCGACCAATTTCTCGGCCTGGCAGTAGTACGGCTCGAGCTCTTCATAACTGATAGGCCAGTCACGCGCCTCGCGCTGGACGTCGCCGTTGGGATCGTTTCGCAAGTCGGTACGGCCGTCGTTGTAGGAACGCAGACGCAGGTCGTCTGGAGTGAACCGCAACGAGACCGCGCCATACAGGTTGGTTCCTCCACCGACGACCTGAGCCGTGTAGCCTTCGATCGTGACCCGATCATTTCCGTCAGCGCCGCGGTAGATGTGCGGTTCATCATTGAGATCGGGCTCAACATGACTGGTATAGAACGACTCGCCTTGATTGGCGACCGGGTGTTGAATCCGTTTCTCGCTGCCGGTGGCCACCAACTCGTCGCGCTTGTACTCGCTCAAACCGCGCGGGTTTTGGTACTGGGCGGACAGCAACGGCCCCTTTTCGATGACGAGAACCGAACGGCCAGCCTGAGCGAGTACATGAGCGATCGGTGCCCCGCCGGCGCCGCTGCCGATAATCACCACGTCGAACTGGTCGCGCATACCGGCCCCCTCGTCAAATGAGAACGCTCGGGATCAAGCAGGATCGGACACTCGGAACAGCAGTCGGTGACGCTCTAGCCAGTCACCGTGGAGACGGTGGCCGCTGCCGCTGTACGGCTTAACCGTGGTAATCGGGATCGTTGCCTAGCGGCCGCTCGATGGCGCGGCGCCAGTCGAACAGCGTCTTACCGTCTGAGTCGCGATACTTTTCTTCGAGATAAGCCCAGCCGGCAGCCCGGGTATTGCCGCCATACTTCGGGTGACTAAATGCGCCAGTGAACGTGTGGCGACGCAACAATTGCAGGAAGAAACGGGGGCTGTTGAAACGACTGTAGTCCCAGCCCGGCACCTGATTGACTGCCATCTCGTTGTACAACGCAACGAACATCGACTTAGGCATCGCCGCCGGCTCGGCGATCCGATTGCGATCACGAAGCACGCGATCGATCAGCTCCAAACAGATCTTGTAAGCGGGCAAATAGTGGTTTTCTTCGCGAGCGACCAGCTTATCGATGAAGTTGACGGCCCCGACCGATTGGTCCAGTAGGAAGGTTTTCTCGACCAGATTCTGCTGCAGCGCTCGTTGTCCTTCGTGCGTACGGAACGGCAGGATGTGATCGGTTAGGCGTTGCAGCAGCGCGCATTCCCAGCGTTCCAGACTAATCGGCTGGGTGCAGTTGTGAGTAAAAAACCGTGACCAGATCCTACCGTTGTCTAAGACGACACGTTGAGGATTGATCGGATCGAGCTCCGGCTGCCCATCAACCAGAAACTTATAGGTGTGCACTTCGCCCTTGGGAACGACGACGGTAACCGCAAAGTAGGGCGTCTCGACACCTTGGAAGCGAAGCCTCTGGAGCGGCAGCGGTTCGTAAAGCCTGGCAAAAGTTCCGATAACGCCCACGGCTTGCGGCGTTGCAGGTCGGAACTGAGATGCAAAAACGAAGGTCACCTCGTTGAACGCATAGCTCGCCGTGAAGTCTTGCCCATCGCTATGACGATCAAGAATGGGAAAACGCCACGGCTCACAGATCCGACCGCGCAAATCCGCCGGATCATATTGACCGAAATTATGAACCGGCTCAGCGCTATCACGCGTGAGATACTTAGCACAGTAGTTGAGAATGTCCTGATCTTCTCTGACCGCAAGTGCGACAGCCATCAAGAATCCTCCTCTCAAGTACCTTAGAGATAGGCGACTGCGAGGCGGTAGTCAAGTAGCTCTATAGCACTATTTCAGGATTGCGGCCAGCCGGAGACGGTTTCGTCAGGCCGATGAATCGCCGTTTCGCGTCCGCGGGCTGAACCCACCGCAATCGCGCTTTATGGCGGCGTTCGCCACCTAACGAGCGACGTCCGCGCGGCGAAGATGTGGGACAAAAAACTTGACACGCGATTATGCCAGCAGTAGCGTGAGCGTTATCAGGTGTCACGATCTCGTCATCCCGCCACCTGTACTGCTGTCCTGCTGTTGGCAGTTCATCGCAGAGGACTGCCAAAATTCAGGGCTGGTTTTCTACGTTCTTATCTCAAGAGGTTGAAGAAATGCGACAGTCCATGCGGACTTGGTCACGTGCGGCAGGCTTCACACTAGTCGAATTGCTAGTGGTGATCGCGATCATCGGAGTCATGGTCGGCCTGTTGCTCCCGGCGGTGCAGTCCGCTCGTGAAGCGGCTCGGCGAATGAGTTGTGGCAATAACCTCAAGCAGGTCGGCCTAGCGCTGCACAACTACGAAAGCACCTACAAAAAGTTCCCTCCGTTGGTGTTCTTGGGGAATGGTAGCGGCACACCTCAAGGCCCTTACCATCACACTTGGATCACCTCGATCCTGCCATTTATCGAGCAAGGGGCGCTGTACGATTCGATCGATTTCCGGCTTCCCGCTTGGCAGCAACCACACGTTTCGCAGCTCGTGCCGACGCTGCAGTGCCCCTCCAGCCCGCAGTTCTCCGACACCACGCGTTCGCACGGCATTGCTTGGACGAACTATGCGGGTGCCGAAGGCTACGAATTGAACGAGATCAACTACCCGTGGTATGACGATCCGATTGAAGATGCGTTGCCCAGTGCGGATTACAGCGGCATTTTCACGATTCTGCAGTCCAGCGGCTTCCGTGATATTCCCGATGGCACCTCCAATACCATCGCCGTTGCCGAACACTCGACCTACGGTCACAAGTGGGGCGGACGGCACACGGGCGGCCAAGGGGTGCCACGAACCATGGGCGAAGCCGTGTTTATCTCGGCCTTTATCGGCCCGGTGCAGTGGGGCGAAGGTGCTGACGCGGCACGTTACTCAGCCGTCGACGGCACACCTGCGGTATATGGGGCTTGGTTCCGCTCCGGCCCCTACTCGCAAGAGCCTGGTTATATCACTCACGTCGGCCCCAACAATGAACACTGGGGTGCTGACTCCCTGCACCCGGGCATTGTCATGGCGAGCTACGCTGACGGATCGATCCGCACCGTTAGCGAAACCATTGACTATGCGACTTGGGTGATGATTAACGGCAAGCAGGACGGCGCGCAGCCGAAGTCCGAGTTTTAAGCGGTCGGTGTCAACACACGATCGCTCCGATTCTGTTGGCGGCCGGCACCTGCTGCCGGCCGCCATCTCTTCTCGTTCGACTTAATTGCAAGTGAAGGTTCATTGAATGCGCACTTTAACCGGCCTGCTAATGCTGACGCTGGTGTCTCTAAGCCTCAGCGGGTGTGGTGACAAAAAGCCCGATCCCCGCGAGCGGCCCGACTTCGTCGACACATCCGATCCCGGTAAGACCAGCATGTACACCGTCGACGATTTCAAAACGAAAGGGCGTCCGCCACGGCGTCCCTAGAACATCCTCCTTTTGATCTCGATCACATCGTCCGCGTCGTCGCGGACGATGTTTTTCTATCCGACAACTACGCTCTGCACTTTTACCCCAAGGTTTATTGTGAAGGCTGGCGCCCTGTTTGTGGTTACTCTGTTCGCCCTGTCGATCCTCGGATGCAGCAATCTGGATTCCGGTCAACGTGCGGCCCTGCAAGCACTCGAAGCCCTGGGGGCTAAAGTCGTGTTGAACGCCGAGGGTAAGGCGCAAGAAATCAATCTTGAAGCCGCGCCGGTCGGAGACGACGACCTGGTGCACCTCAGCGGACTGGACTCACTGGAATCGCTGAACCTCAGCGGCACCGACATCACGGGTGCCGGATTGGTCCACCTCGCCAACCTCACAAACTTGAAAAAGCTCAGTCTCGGTGGCGGCTATCAGAAACAATCCAAAGTCGACGATGAGGGCCTGTCACACCTCACCAATCTCACCAAACTCGAACAATTGGTGCTCAGCGATTCGCGAATTACCGATGAAGGCCTGGCGTACCTGTCGGGACTGACCAACCTCAAGAGCCTGTATCTGTTCCAAACGCGGATTACCGATGAGGGGCTCAAGCATCTGGAGGGGCTGCAGGCGCTTGAGATCTTGCGCGCTGGCCGTACCGGAATCACCGAAGAGGGCGGTGCCGCGTTTCAGGCCAAGATGCCTAACTTGACCAAGTTTATGGATCCACCCGCTCCTGCGCCAGCCGAGCAGGCCGAGGAAACTGAAACCGCGGAACAAGAAACCGGTGACGCAGCCGTGTCGACCAATTAGCTGCGAAGCCTTGGCGAGAACCGATTGCCTGCAGATCTTTGAACATTGACAGGCAGAGCAGAGCCTTCGTCGATTGATAGCAGTCAAGCCAGGAGTTGGCGTCATAGCTGGCTGTACTTGCTGCGCTGTTCTGCAACGCGGTAAACCGATCCGCCCAGAGATGGAGCCGATTATGAATCGACGACAGCGAGGCAAGGAGATCCGTATCCTCCCGCTCGCTGCGTCGCTCGGATTGCACGCAATCTTGCTCGGGGTTGGCTACCTTTTCACCTGGAAAAGCCAGGTCCAGCCAGCTCTCACGTTCACGCTGGACAGGGTGCGGGATGAGCAACTCGAGTTGCAAGTACTCCACATTGCCGCAGCTGAACTTCCATCCAAGATGCTGAACGAGCCACTTACGAACGCGCTGATTGCTGTTCCGCCCCTCAGCGTTGCCGATGCAGAAGGCTTTAACAACTCGCTAGCTGGATTGGGCGGTGGTGCGTCAAGTGAAGGTGAAGTCTCTGACAGTCAGCCCAGCGACCTTGCTGAAAATCTGCTCGCCCATCCTGTTATAGGGATGCTCGATACCTCACGTTACTTTGGCGATGATCCTGCTGGTCTGCGAGTCCGTATTGGCGGCACCACAGAGACTCGACGAGAAATGTTGTCAGCGGTTTCCGCCGAGTTGATCCGCATTCGCCCACAACACATCTCATCTGTCGTTTTTGTACCTCTGCGAGACTCGGCTACAGTCCGAAGGCCCGAGAGCGAATCCGTACGGGAAATGGTGCTCGACTGGGCCGAACGTATGTTTGAACGGGATTCATCCGACGAACGCTCCTACGTCGTCAGACCATCAACGCACCTGATCGTGATCGTGTCCGAGTCGCCACTTCCGATGGAAAAGCTCCGGCAAGTCGCGAGCCGATGGCATCTGCGCCTACCGATGCAGGTGGTCTGCCTCAAGTCTAGCCGCAGTTTCGCCCATGAATGGCAAAGCTTGGCATTCGCCTCAGGCAGCGATTACTTTGGAAGCGAATAGCGCGCGACGTTTGCTGTCAGCCTGTCGCTGACTGCCGACACTCAAAATCCAGCCTAGCATCCGCTGTTCGGCTTCAAGGAGCGCTTACAACTCGCACTGGTCCAATTGGTCGATTAGCTCATCGAGTTGGTCGGGCGGGGCAGGGGGCGTTTGCGAGCGACTGCGGCGCTGGGGCATGCCGGCAACCGCGCGGCCCGCCAACAGCAACTGCTCGTCCCGCTCGCGCGCGGCCAGAGCGATCGGGTCGGCCGACTGATCGGGAGCACCGAAGAGCAACGATAGGTCGATCTTAAAGCCTTCGTCACCATCGACTGCGGCCCCAGCGATCGCTGGGGCTTTGTGCTGCGGAAAAATGATCGCTCCGGCTGGGCAGACGCGGCTGCAGGCCGGACAGCCTTTGCGGCAATTGTCGGGCTGCTCGACGAGAATCGTTTCGGCTCCGTCGATGCCGTACACCCCGAACAAACAAAAGTCGATGCACTCCATGCAGTTGGTGCAGCGGCTGTAGTCGATCACCGGGTACCAGCGGCGTGTTGCAGGATCATCCAACCGCAGCGCCGGCAACGACGTGAGAGCGTCGCCCGCATCGGCAGCGGTTTCTGCCGCGGCAACCGTTTGCTCGGCGAGTCGCTGCAGTTCCTTGACCAGGCGTTCCGCATCACCAGCTCGCATGTCGAGGCTGTAGATCACGCGCTGCTCGCGCGGGAACAGTTCGGCGACACGTGGCTCCTGGGCCTCGGTCGCTCCAGCGGTAGCTGACTCATCCTCGTCCGGCTCGTCGAACGAAGTGGCTCCGACTTGACCCCGGATCCCGAGGCGGTCCAACAGCCAGTGCGTCGCTCTTGGGAACAGCCACGATGCGACGATCAGGGCGCCGTCGGTAGCCCGCAGCGTCTGGATGATCTCGCTGTCGGCTTTGAGATCGTACAGATGCGGGACATCCAACACCCGCACCCCAGGAATCGCTTCCGCCGATTCGACCAACGCCGCTTCGATCGCTCGCTTTTCGGGATTGCGCGAATGACCGCGGGAAACGATCACGCTCAGCGCTGTCGGAGAAGCGGGAAGGATCATAAGGTCGGTCTCATGGACATGAGGCGTTTGGGGGCTGACCGTATGGTGGTCGCCCGCTCCAGCACTGTTGGCCCCGATCACTCGGTGGTCGACCGCTCCGTCGGTCGAACCGACGTTGTAGGCTCCGATCACTCCGTGGTCGACCGCTCCGCCGGTCGAACCGGCTTTGTAGGCTCCGATCGCGGAGCGATCGGCGACTATATGCTCACTCCGATCGGCAGAGCGATCGGCGACTATATGCTAACTCTGATCGGCAGAGCGATCGGCGACGCCGATACTCGACCACACTACCAGTTTAGCGGGTTTTTCCAGCGCTGTAACAGTTCTTCGATCGGCATGTCGACCACCAGTCGCTGCTCGAGGTAGATCTGTACCTGAGGCTCCTGCTGGACCTCGCCGAGTCGCCGCAGCGGAACGGACGAATTGGCAAAAATCGCCTCCAGCGCCGCCGCTTGTTCGGGAGCAACTTCCAACAAGAACCGGGTGTTTGATTCGCTGAACAGCTTACCAACTTCCGACAGCTCCTCTTTCTCCGCCGGCCAAGCCTCGGTCGCATCGACGCTGCTGGCATCGAGCCGCATCCCCAGCCGCCCGGCCATCGCCATCTCAGCAGCCGCCACGGCCAACCCGCCTTCGCTCAGGTCGTGGGCGCTGCGCACCAGCCGTTGGCAGATTGCAGCATGCACGGCATCGAAGGTCCGCTTCGCGGTCTGCGGGTTAACCTCGGGAACGTGGCCGCCGGTGAGGCCGGAAACGAGCGAGTAGTGCGACCCGCCGAGCTCTTCGTAGGTGTCCCCTACCAAGTAGATCAGGTTGCCAGCGCGCTTCAGATCCATGGTCACCGCCAGCGACACATCATCGATCTGCCCCATCGCACTGATCAACAGGCTCGGAGGAATGACGATCGATTGCTTCTCACCCTGTGCATCGAGATAGCTGAACTCGTTGTTGAGACTGTCCTTGCCGCTGATGAACGGAGTTCCGAGAACGACCGCCAAGTCTTGGCAGGCGATCGCGGCGCGGACGAGCGAGCCCAGCGTCTCCGGCCGGTCGGTGTAACCCCAGCAGAAGTTATCGAGGATCGCGATGGTCTTCGGATCGGCACCAACCGCGACCGCATTGCGGACCGCTTCGTCGATCGCCGAAGCGGCCATGTGGTAGGTGTCGTAGTCGCCGTAGTGCGGATTCATGCCGCAAGCGATCACCAGCCCGCGGCGCGACTCCAGCAGCGGCCGCACCACGGCGGCATCGCTTGGCCCGTCGCACTGCGGTCCCACCAGCGGCTTGACGACGCTGCCGCCCTGCACTTCGTGATCGTACTGGCGGATCACCCAGTGTTTGCTGGCGACATTCAGCGATCCCAGGATATCACCGAGCACGCGGTTGCCTTCGGCCCGTGCCAGCGGCTGCGGCCGGAGCGGAGTGACCGGCGGCGGGTTGTACACGGCGTCGCGAATCACCGGCGGACGGCCATCATGCAGGAACTCCATCGACAATTCACCGACGGTGTTTCATTGGTAGGTCAGCAGCAGTCGCCCGGTCGGTACAAACTGACCAATCGCCGCGGCCTCGACCCCTTCGCTCTCGGCCAGCTCCAGCAGTTCCTGCCATTTCTCAGGCGGAACGGCCATCACCATTCGCTCCTGAGCCTCGCTGATCCAGATTTCGGTGTAGCTCAGACCGTCATACTTGAGTGGGCATTTTTCCAGCCAAACTTCGGCGCCGAGTTCTTCGCCCATCTCGCCGACGGCGCTCGAGAAGCCGCCAGCCCCGCAGTCGGTCACGGCGTTGTAGAGCCCACGATCGCGAGCCTGCAGGAGCACGTCCATCACCATCTTTTCGGTGATCGCGTTACCGATTTGCACGGCTCCGCCCGAGAGCGATTCGGATTCGCTCGTCAATTCGGCCGACGAGAACGTCGCGCCGTGAATCCCATCACGCCCGGTGCGGCCACCGATGGCGACGATCAAATCGTTCGGCTCAACGCGTTTGTCCTCCATCCCGACCGGCAGCAGCGCGACGTTGCCACAGTACACCAGCGGGTTGCCGAGGTACCGCGGGTCGAAGTAAATCGCACCGTTGACCGTGGGGATCCCCATTCGGTTGCCGTAGTCGCGCACACCCGCAACCACGCCGTTGATCACTCGCCGTGGGTGCAACACCCCAGGCGGCAGTTGATCGACCGGTGTGTCCGGCGGAGCAAAACAAAATACGTCGGTGTTGCAGACCGGTTTCGCCCCCAGACCGGTTCCCAGCGGATCACGGATCACGCCGCCCAGCCCCGTATTGGCGCCCCCATAGGGCTCGAGTGCCGAGGGATGGTTGTGCGTTTCGACCTTGAAGCAGGCGTGGTACCGGTCATCAAACCGCACGACTCCCGCATTGTCTTTGAAGACGCTGACGCAGCGGTCGGCATCGCCGGCCACCGCGCGGATCGTCTGCGTGGCGGCAAAGATGGTTTCCTTCAGCATGTTGGAAAACTGCCGCACATCGCCACCCGGCGTGCCATCAGCACTCGGGCCGACGTAATGAATCCGTCCGGCGAGGGTCTTATGACTGCAGTGCTCCGACCAGGTTTGCGCGATCGTTTCCAGTTCGATATCGGTTGGATCGCGGCCCAGGTCGCGGAAGTGTTGAGCGATCGTCTGCATCTCAACAAGCGTCAAATACAACTGTCCGTCGCGCGACAAAGCCATCAGTCCGTCATCGTCGAGCGCACGGATGGGGACGTGCTGCAGCGCGAACTCGTAGCTGCCGCCGACGCTCAGCCGGTCCATCTGCAGCGGCCCCAGCACGACCTGTTCGACCGAGTCGTTGGACAGCGCGCGGCGACTGATCACCTCTAGCTGTTCCGCTGTCAGCTCCGGCAGCCAATATTTGCGAAGTGTCCGCACGGCGCTCACCGGCCAACCGGCATCTTGTGCCGCAGCGATCGTGCTTTGGGCTACCGGGTCCATCACACCGGGCTTGGGCAACACCTGCACCAGCGTCGGGTTGTCGCCAGGCGGTTCGGACAATTGTTCGTCGCCGACCGCAGCCACCACCGCCCGCTCGGTCACACTATCGCTGAGCAATACACGGCCAAGTTGCTCAGCGTCAGCCAGTTGCAAATCACCCTCGACGAGATAGCCGCGGGCGAAGTCGACGTCGACCGCGTCGCCCAGTCCGAGTTCGCTGATTTGTTGGCTGGTGCGCTGGCCATCGCGGTCAACAAAACCATCAGCCGGATAGATATCGATTTGCCAAAGCGGCATGTGCACGGCCCGTGATGCTGAAGGGGCAGGTAGAGGTTGAAATACCGTTTCCCGCGATGGTAAGCCGGAAGGCGATTTTTTGCGAGTGACCTGGAGGCAAACTCGGACTTTCTCGGCTGCTCCGACCTGTTGGAGTTGGCACGCTCCAGCTAAGCCATGCGAGTTACCGTCTGGCAGACGGGGAACTGCCACCGACCTGCACCACTGGCAGCGCCGTGGCAGCACGGGCCGAGTCATCGCCCGCCAAGCGATCGGGATCGCGATACCGCGTGGCATCGAAGTGGCGGCGGTAAGCGCCGAAATCGTTGAAGGCGTACTTCTTCGCCCAGCGGTAGACAAAGCTGCGTTCTGGAATCTCATCGCCCGGTTGGTACTGGCTCCGCCGTGGCGTGACCTTCTTCAATTCTTCGATCACGTTGCCGCGTGCCGTCGTGTCGCGGGCCCCATGCCGCTCGGCAAGTTCCACCAACAGGTCGGGGCGTTCCATGATCACGCAGCCACGGGTTTGGCTGGCCGTCAGCTCACGAAACTCGCGCAGAAACTGGGACTGATTAAAGGTTTCCGCCAGCGGCCGTTGGTCATGAATCGACTCCGTCGCCAGTTGAATCACCGGACAAGGTTCAATGTCACCCCAGGGACCGACATGGTGCGTGAACCCGGTTACCGCAGGGCAAAGCGCGTTGCCGGCATCGTCGTGATAGGCATCGATAACCACGATCGGCTTGTTGACCCGCGTGTCGACCACGAACTGCCGCACGCGCCGCTGCTCGGCACTCGATAAGGCCAGCGCGGGATTCGGTTCGGGGCCGACCGGTCGGTAGATATGAAACCAACAGTACATCACCCCCATTTCGATCAGCCGGTCGACCCAGGCGTCGTTGACCAGATCGTCGATGTTCGTTTTGCAGACACTTGTGCAAACACCGACCATCAGCTTGTGGCGCAGCGCCGCTTCGAGTCCCTGCAGAGTCTGACTGAGTACGCCGGCGCGGCCGCGACGGGTGTCGCTCACGATTTCCGTCCCTTCCACTGAGATCAGGGGAGTGACGTTGCCGAGCCGCCGCAATTCCGCCGCGATTTCGTCGGTGATGAAGTGGCCGTTGGTGAACACCTGGAAATAGGCATCCGGATGTGCCGCAAAGATTTTCAGCAGATCTTTGTGCATGAACGGTTCGCCACCGAGGATCCCAAAGAACCGGTTGCCCATCGCTTTGGCTTGCTCGATCGTGCGATTGGCCGCGTCGACTTCGATCCGGTGCTGCTTCGCGGCCACATCGACCCAGCAACCCTGGCAGCGAAGATTGCAGCTGTTGATCACCGACAGGTAGAGAAATGGCGGAAAAAACTCGCCGCGAGCGAGCCGGCGTTTGTGCTTGTAGACGCTCACCAGACCGCCGACCCCAAGTGTCCAGATCGCCTTCCAAAGCAAGCGTTTATCGGTTTGCGTGAGCAGGCGACGAGCCATGCGAAGGTACATCGAGCGAACTTCCGGTGCTGAGGGGCGCAACAGCCGGTGGGCAGAACCGGCCAGCGGGAGTGGGTGCGAACCGCCGCAGCAATCGCGCGGCTGGGATCGATTGCTGTAGTTTAGCGGATTAGGCCGGCAGCAGGCGAATGTGCAGCCAGAGGGACAAGTTGGAATGCCGGTTGCTCGCGCTTGAGTTCCTCAGCAAGCAGGTCGCTGACCGAGCAGACGCTGCTGCCTCACCACCCGAATCTGCCGATCGAAATCCCGTCCGCAAGGCGATACACACCCCCTCGCTTTTACCCCGCAGGATGTATCTGCACCGGTCGGGCCAAGCGGGTGCCAATCTTTAGCCCAAATAACCCGAACTTCCTATTTTTCTTAAGCGCCAAAATCTTCGCGTGCTGCTTGAACCTCACAGTCGCGCCAGTATTCTATGAAGTAGGGTAACAAAACTCGGCGTCGGTCCCGCGAGGAGCGACGGGTTTACGGTCGTCAATACAACAGGAGGGGTGCGAAACCCATGCGAAACTTGCGAATTTTGTCGGGTGCGGCGGTCATGGCGGCTGCCATCGCTGCCAGCCCAGCGGCTCAAGCCGGCTACGGCTCGAGCTTCGGCTACGGTTCATCAGGGGGCGGCGTGGCTGCTTCCTATGGTAGCTACGGCGGGTCGTCCGGCGGCTACTCATCCGTAGCAGACAGCTACGGCTCGTCCGGCGGGTATGGATCGTCGGGGGGTTACGGTTCTTCGGGCGGCTATGGATCGTCGGGGGGTTACGATCATGGACATGGCCGTCATGGTCACGGTCATGTAGGGCCTGTGCGCCGCTTGCTCCATCGGCTGCACGAGCATCACGCCGCTAAGGTCGCCGCCTACGCCAGCTATGGCAGCAGCGGTGGTTACGGCAGCAGCGGCGGATATGTGAGCTACGCCAGCAGCGGTGGTGGCGCTAGCTACGGCAGCAGCGGCGGAAGCTCGGGCGGATATTACAAGCCCTATGCCGCCAGCTATGGCAGCAGTGGCGGCAGCAGCGGTGGTAGCTCCGGCGGATTCTCCTCGGCTCCGCTGTACTACTACGAAGAAGCAGCCCCCCAACAGCCCGCCCCCGCCGCTGAAGGCACTGCCCCCGAAAGCGATCAAGCAGCCGAAATCGGCGAAGACTCGGTGCTGATGACCGTCGCCGTTCCTGAAACGGCGCTCGTGCACGTCAATGGCTTGCCCACGACCAGCACTGGTCCGATTCGTCAGTTCATGTCCAAGGGCCTGAAGAAGGACCTGCTCTACAAGTACGAAGTCGAAGTCTTTTTTGAAGGCGCCGCAGAACCGGTCCGCCGCACCGTGAAGATGCGTGCCGGTTCGACCGAGCGGATGGTCTTCGATGCACCGGAGGCCGCTGCGGTTGCTAAGAATGGCGATGCCCTGGAAACGGTCGTCACCGTTCGCGTGCCCGCTGATGCGAAGGTCGTGTTGGCCGGCAACGAAACCGAAGGCCAAGGCGAAGTCCGCACCTTCCGTTCGCGTAAGCTTGCCGCTGGCCAGCAGTGGGAAGGTTACACGATCCGCGTCACCGCCGAAGTCGACGGCACGCTGGTCAGCCAAGAGCGCACCCTCGATTTGGTCGCCGGCTCGTCGCACGACGTGAGCTTCGATTTCGACGGCACCAAGGTCGCTAGCCGCTAAGAACGCGACTGCGTCGTCCGCGAAGGCCGAGACTCAGTACGCTAGAAACTCTCGATCGCGTTGTTCAACTTCGGTTGGACAACGCGTTTTTTTGTGGCGGTAGCGACGCAGGGATTTGCTCCCCGCTCTCAAACTTTTCTCGCGAATCTCAACGTCCGATTCGACAGCCACCACTTTGCCAGCTAGGTTTCAGCACAGGTCTGCCTCAAGCAACCTGGTGCCACTGATTCCTCCTTCCTTCTGTGCACGGTTGGGCTGCTTTGTCCGCATCAGACGCTAGGTCTTTGCCGCGTTCGCGAGGCTTCCGAATCGCCCTCAGCGTGTTGATCATCGGCCACTTGTGGGCGGTGGTCAGTCGGCCGATTGAGTTCGCGACGCTCGGTCCGTTTGGCGCCAGCCCATCGGCGGCGTTGTTTCGCGCGCCGGTTCGGGCTTATAGCCAATTTGCCTACCTCGACCATGGTTACGCGTTCTTCGCTCCCGATCCTGGCCCCAGTCACTTGATTGAAGCTGACATTGTGGGACCGGATCAGCAGCGAACGACGCGGCGATATCCCGACCGAACGGACCAGTCGCCGCGGCTGCTGTACCACCGGCATTTCATGCTCTCCGAGTTCCTCAACGATCTTTACCATCCGCCGGGTGAACCGCCGAGTGAGATCGCTGCCGACCCGCTGGCAGCGCGTGGGTGGCGCCAATCGCGGCGACGATACGAGAGCGTGCGTGATTCGATCCTCAATCGCCTCGCCACTCGCTATCCCGACAGCCAGATCACGATCCAGCGGTTGCAGCACCGACCACCGGGGCTGCCGGAGTTCATCGATCAGCGGATGCCACTGGATGATCCGCAACTGTACCGGATCCTGCACGACAGCATCGACGGAGAACTGCCCCGACGCGATCTGCCGGGCAGCGGCCTGCCTGGAACCGTGCAGACGATTCCGCCGGCGCCGCTGGCCCCGCTGCAGGAAGCGCCCCCGGACCAGCCCCAGACACCAACGCCCAACGCTCGCTCGGAGGTGACACAATGATCGCTTACGCACTGCGGAACTGGGGTGCTGAGGTCGTCGATTCCTGGGATCGTTTTTGGTTCACGCCGCGACGGCCGCATACCTTGGCGCTGATCCGGATCGCCACCGGCATGATGTTGTTCTATTCGCAAGCGGTGCTGGCGCTGCGCCTGAGCGACTTTCTCGGCGACTCAGCGTGGATCAACAACACCACGATTGCGGCGCTGCATGGCGGTGAGTTTTCGGCTCCCGACGCGGCTCGCAGCTACCTTTGGCACCTCAGCAGCCCAGCAGCGATTTGGACTCACCATCTGCTGACGATGGCCGTCTCGGCGTGCTTTGCGTTAGGGCTGCTGACGCGGCTGACCGGACCGCTGGCCTGGTGGTTCCAGTTGATGCTCGTGCACCGGTTAACCGGCACTCTGTTTGGGCTCGACCAGATCGTCACGATGCTGGCGATGTACCTGATGCTGGCCCCCTCGGGCAGCATCTTCTCGCTCGACTCGGTCTTGCGACGCCGTTACCGATCGGCGGTAGAGAGCAATCGTTTCGTCGCCTGGCTGCTGCCAGATGCCGCGCCGAGCGTTGCCGCCAACATCGCTACCCGCCTGGTGCAGGTGCATTTGTGCGTCGTCTACCTGTTTGGCGGCCTGTGGAAAGCCCGCGGGACGACCTGGTGGGACGGCACCGCGATGTGGTTTGCCGCAGCCAACTATGAATACCAATCACTCAATCTGACTTGGCTCGGGCGGTTCCCCGTCGTGTTCTCGGCGCTGACGCACCTGACAGTGTTTTGGGAAGTGTTTTACTGCGCCCTGGTGTGGCCGAAGCTGACTCGCCCGCTCGTGCTGGCGATGGCCGTGGCCGTCCACGGCGGAATCGCCCTGTTTCTGGGAATGGTCACCTTCGGCACGATCATGATCGTTGCCAATATGGCGTTCGTCTCGCCCGACTGGATCGCCGAGCTGTGCCGCATCAGCCGCTGGCGACGCTCAGCGGATCTCGACTCAGACAGCGAGCGATTTGCCGCACCGCTTGCCGCAACCGTTGTTCATTCTCGACCAGCGCCAGCCGCAGATAGCCTTCGCCAGCCGGTCCAAACCCGCTTCCCGGGCTGACCGCGACGTCACCTTCCTCGAGCAGCTTCATGGCGAAGTCCATCGTGCTCATCGAGCTTCGCCAGGGCTCGGGAATCTGAGCCCACACAAACATCCCGGCACGCGGCACCGCGACGTTCCAGCCGAGCCGTTTCAAACCGCTGACCAGTGCATCGCGCCGACCGGCGTAGATCAACGACTGGTTTTCGACCGCTGCTTCGGTTTCTCGCAGCGCCACGATCGCGGCAATTTGGATCGCTTGGAACATCCCGTAGTCGTAGTAGCCCTTCACGGTTCCCAGACCGCGGATCATCTCGGCATTGCCGGCGCAGAACCCGACGCGCCAGCCGGCCATGTTGTAGCCCTTGCTCATCGTCGTGAACTCGACGCCGACATCCTTGGCGCCGCGGGCCGACAGAAAGCTCGGTGGCATGTAGCCGTCGAAAGCCACGTCGGCATAAGCGAAGTCGTGGATCACAAGGAAGCCGTACTTCTTGGCCAGCCGCACGACTTCGACAAAGAACTCCGGCTCGATCGTGGCCGACGAGGGATTGTGCGGGTAATTGACGATCAGCAGCTTGGGCCGCGGCGTCAGATTCTCACAGGTGTACGCGACGTTCCTGAGAAACTTGTCGGGATCGGCGACGTCCAGCGCAACGACGTTGCCTGAAGCCAGGATCACGCCATACATGTGGATCGGAAAGTAGGGAGCAGGGATCATCGCCGTGTCGCCGGGGCCCATCAGCGCCAAGCACATGTGCGAGAACCCTTCCTTGCTGCCCAAACACGCGATGATTTCGTTGTCCGGGTCCAGCCGTACCCCGTATTTGCGGTTGTACTTGTTGGCCACTTCGCGGCGCAGGTTCAGCAGCCCGTTGGATTTGCTATAGCCGTGATTGCGTTCGTCGCTGGCCGCGTCGATCAGCTTCTTGATCACCAACTCTTGCGGCGGATCGGACGGATTGCCCATCCCCAAGTCGATCACGTCGCTGCCCGCACGCCGCTTCTGATACAGCGCGTTGTTGATCCGCCCGAACATGTAGGGCGGCAACCGATCGACGCGATCGGCGAATTTGACTTCGAACGGCGGCGGAGTCGGATCGTCGATCGGGGCATCGATGGCAGGTCCATCGAGATTGAAACTTTCGCTCATCACAAGAGGTGGCGCAACTGCGACTTTGACGGTGGTTTAATGGGGAAACAGATAGGAGATGCCGCCCGTGACGGCAATCACCCAGTCAATTGTCACCAACGACAGCCCGCCACGGCTAGGGGTTCGTAGCCAAAAGTGATTCTGCGGCGAGAAAGCCAACGTGGTCAACCGCTCCGCCGGTCGAACCCAGGTCTGGACCTCCGATCACGGAGTGATCGGCGACAGAGTGGCTAAACTGAGGTTGCTGCAGACCAGACACCGCTCGCGGAGCAAGCGGCGACAGAGTGGTCAACCGCTCCGCCGGTCGAACCGCACCTGCGATCCGAGCGCGGAGCGAATAGCGACTCCCGTTCGCTTAGCGTTTGGTCGCAGCAGGAGCTGCTGCAGCTGCGGCTGCTGGGGCAGCAGCGGGAGCCTGGGCGAGCTTCGTCTTCTTGGCAGCTTCAAAGAAGTTGTCGATCTGAGCCGCTTCTTTCAGTTCGTCATACTTCTTCGCCATCGCCACGCGGTTCTTCTTCTCGCGAATCGAAACCATCAGTTCATCGCGGACGGCGGCGTAGTCACTGACGACCGGCTCGGTAAAGCCTTGGCACCGCATGATGATGAACTTGTCACCGGTCGCCACGATCCCGCTGAGTTCGCCGGGCTTGAGCGCGAAGGCTTCCTTTTCCAGCGCCGGCTGACCGCCGTGTTTGCGGATCGGCGGCACCTTGCCGAAGTTGCTCTGCGATACCGGCTCGACGCTGTACTGTTCTGCCAGGTTGCCGAAAAACTCGTCGGTCGGATTGTTGCGAGCCAGATCCCAAACCTTTTGGGCAGTACGCTGGTCGGACAACACGATTGCCAACACTTCGACGCGAGCACCGAAGTTCGATTCAAAGCCTTCACGCAGGTCGTCTTCGGTGATGTTGACTTGGCCTTCGACCAGCTTCGCCAAGGCGACGCTCGGCCAGACCGAATCGCGATAATACAAATCGACCGAGGCCACACCTTCGCTGAGCACGACTTGCACCCAGTTGTTGACATCGGGCTGGCCGTCGGCGGTGACGTAACCGTAGGCGGCTGCAGCGCGGGCGACTTCCGCATCCAGATCCGCTTGCGTCACCTGCTTGCCGGCCTTGGCCAGAGCCTGAGCGAGCAGTTTGCGATTGATCTCACCTTCGAGCACGACCGAACCGTGACGTTTGACACATTCGGCGGCGACTTGAGCAATCGTGACTTTCTGGCCATTGACAATCGCCGCGATCCCCGGGTGCTGCTGGCTGGCTTGCTCATCGCCGAGCACCTTCACCACCTGGGCGTCTTGTTGCAGTTTCGCGAACAGTTCGGTCGCCGCGTCGCGGACCTTTTCATCGCGGATCGCGTCGCTGATCTGCGTCCGAATCGCTGGCATCGCTTGGGCATTGGGGCTGGTTGCAGGCAGGCGACGAACCGCTTGCAGGACAATCCACTGATCACCCAGCGGCAGCACTTCCGAAACCTCGTTTTCGGCCAACGCAAAGGCCGCTTGTTCCAAACTGGAGTCGCCGGTGTAGCGGCGGATCGGTGGGATCAGCCCACGGACGCTGGCACTCGCCTCATCTTGGCTGTACTGCTTGGCCAGAGCGCCGAATTGTTCGGGGTTGGCGACCGCACGTTCACGCAGCGATTCGGCAAGCTGACGATCGGACACCATGATCATCCGGCATTTGACCGCTTCACCATAGCGCGCCACGAACGCCCGGTTGAACTCTTCATCAGTGACTTGCACCTGATCATGAACCAGACGCCGCAACGCCAGCATCGGCCAAATCACCTCGCGGGCGTACTGCTCCGGCGAGATATCGCGTTCGTCTTGGAGCAGCTGCAAGTACTGGTCCGTCGGCAGACTGAACTTGGTTGCGATCCGGTGGATCTCCGCGCTCACATCTTGATTGGTCACTTCGATGCCCGCTGCCACACACGCCTGCAGAATCAAGTGGCGATTGATCATATTGTCGATCATCTCCACCCCGTAGCGACGGACCGCTTCGTCGGCCAACTGATCGCTGGTGATCGGATCGGCGTTGACGACCGCCACGATTGAACCGCCAGCTGCTGTGCGCTGAGCGCCGGCTGGGGAGGCGGCTTTCGGAGCATCGGCTGCAAAGCTGGGAAGCGACAAACCGACCACGACCAGCAGGATCGTCAACGGTGGCGATGCGAACAATGTTTTCATGGCGGTGATCATCCTTGACCCGGAGCATTGGCGAATGAAACTCTTCGGGGCTCTTTTAGACAAAATTCAGATTTTGATTCAAGATCAGCCCAAATGCGGTTTTGACACGTCTGCCGCAAGCGGCAGGCAACACTGAAGAGCCGCTTGAAGAAGGCCCTCGCCAGCGGCCAGCAGGTGCACGAAAACCTGGTGGCGTGCTGTTCTCTAAACGCCAATCGGCCGCCCCGCCCCAGTACAATACCCGCACCACACTTCCCGCCGAGCCGCTGCTCGGTTCGCTCCCAGGTTGAACTCACCACGGGCGCTCGGTGGGCGTGTGCTCCGGTGCAGGCTCAGACTCCTGCTGGTTTGGACTTTCCAAGTTTTCGGAGTGATGACAGATGCGGTTGTCTTGCTTTTTGCTGCTGAACCTGATCTTAGCGCCGGCAATCGCGCAGGCCGATCCAGCCGAATCTCACCGCGAATGGCCGCTCTGGGTCGGCGGCGCGACGATCAGCATCACGCCCGCTCAACCGGTAGCGCTCTCCGGGCAATTTCACACGCGGATTAGCCGGTCAGTCGACAGCCCCTGCACGGCAACGGCATTGGCTTTGGAATCGCGCCGCGATGACAAAGTTGTCGACCAGGCGATCATGATCTCCTGTGATCTCGTGGCGATTCGCGAAGGCATTCTGGACGCCGTGCGCGAACGTTTGGCAACCCGCTTAGAAGGATTTGACTTGCAGAAGCTACTGATCAGTGCAACCCATACGCACACTGGCCCGGTGATGGTCGATGGGCAATATGAGATTCCCGCCGAGGGTGTCATGCCGGTGGCCCGATATCGCGAGTTTCTGATCGACTCTTTAGCCGACGTTGCCGCACAGGCCTGGGAAGCGCGGGCGCCGGGACGTGTCGGCTGGGGGCTGGGCCATGCGGTGGTGGCGCAAAACCGCCGCGCCACCTATGCCGATGGCAGCGCCCAGATGTATGGCGCAACCAACCGCAGTGACTTTCGCGGCATCGAAGGGTATGAAGATCATGCCGTCCATGTGCTGTGCTTCTGGAATGCCCAAGACGATCTCATCGCAACGGCCATCAACATCGCTTGTCCATCTCAAGAAGTGGAAGGTAAGTCGGCCGTCGATGCCGACTTCTGGCATCCGGTGCGACAGGCCCTCCAGGCGCGTTTCGGTCAAGACTTGTTGGTACTTGGTTGGACAGGGGCCGCCGGAGACCAATCACCCCACCTGATGTACGAGAAGCCGGCAGAGGAACGGATGCGGCAGTTGCGCGGCCTGAGCCGCCTGGACGAATTGGCTCGCCGGATTATCCAGGCGTGGGACGAAGCCTATGACGGAGCCCGCCAAGAAATTCACGCCTCGGTCCCGTTGGTTCATCACGTGGCCAACCTTCAATTGCCGGTTCGGCAAGTCACTGATGAAGAATATGCGGAGGCCCAAGCCCAGATCACGGCCTTGTCAGCCGATCCGCAGAACCGACGGCGAGTGGAATGGCAGCAAGCGGTCGTCGACCGTTATCAGCAGCAACGTGAAGGGAACTCGCTGGCCACCTATCCGATGGAATTACACGTCCTCCGCCTCGGTGACGTTGCCATTGCCACCAATAGCTTTGAGCTGTTTACCGACTTTGGAATCCAAATCAAATCACGCAGCCCCGCGCTTCAGACCTTTGTGGTGCAATTAGCAGGTCCCGGTACCTACTTGCCGACCGAGCGGGCTGTGCGGGGCGGCGGTTATAGCGCCATCGTTCAAAGCAGTATCGTCGGCCCCGAAGGCGGACAGGTGCTCGTCGACGAGACGCTCCAGCGGATCGAGGCGCTGTGGAGCAAGCAGCCCTAGCAGCTCCGCGGCACACGTCCCCGGTGGTTGACTCCCACAACGCTACAGCAGCGGTGCCAACAAACTCGACACGCCCATCACGACCAGCAGCGCCAACGTGACGCGTCGCAGGCGCTTGCGGCCCAGCCAGGTCCCGGCGCGGAGCCCCCAGGTCGTGACCAGCAGCACCGCTGGGGTCAGCGCGATCGACATCACCGCGGTTGCAATCAATCGCGGGCCGAACGTCCAGCCGATCATCGCCAGCGCCGGAAACAGACTGATCAAATACATCGCGAACAAGAAACCGCGGCTCCGACGCGTGTCCCAGTCGTGGGCCTGGACCCACAACACCATCGCAGGACCACCCATGCCGACGAGCCCTTGCAAGAAGCCTGAAGCTGGAAAAGCCAACCAGCCCCACAGCGGATGCAGTTGCGTTCGCGGCATCGGCCGCAGCACCACGATGCTCAGCGTGACCAACAGCATCACGCCGCCGACCACTTGCTTGAGCGTCTCCAGCGGCAGGCTTTCCAGCTGCTTGAGCACACCGATACCGACGGGCAAAAACGCCAGTCGCCCCACCGCCGGCCACGCCAAGATTCGCGGCTCGATGGCGTCGCGAAACGACCACACGCCCCACAGGTTCTGAGGCAGTGTGGCCACCAACAGGGCGACCTGCGCCTCCGGGATGCCGTAGCCCAGCCACACGAGCACCGAAACGATCAGCAAGCCAGCTGCGAACCCCGACGCCGCTTGCACGAACGTGCCCAGCGACAACACCAGGGCCAAAATCCAAAAGGTTTCGATCTCGAACATCGGTTACCGACCGCTCCACCGATCGCGCTGGCTGCCGTGGGTGGTCGCCCGAGCATCGTCTCGGGAGCTTGTCAGCGTGCCTCGCACTCACTTCTAAAGATCGTAAAATGGCCTCGCGCTGGCTGTCGATGGCCGGTGGCGGGGTAACTCACCGGTTTTGCAATTTGCCGGCTCTGGCTCATGCGGTGATGATCCTGCGCTCACGCCGAAGGCAATTGGATCTGCAGGTGCGGAGGTCGAGGTCTGGCAACGGATGTCGGATCGCCGGGGTTCGCTCGGATGTCTCGCCGGAAAGGGTCAGTCCCGGTTCGGTTCAGTTCTCACTTTGGATTGGTAACTTTGTCTGCAACGTCCACGTCTCGTCCGACCGCAGCCCGAACCTTGGTCCGCGGCGCGACGGTTGTGTTTCCCGATGGCCCGCGCATCGCCGATGTACTCTTCAGCGGCGATGGCATTCTCGATATCGATGCCTCGCGCGCCACCTCGGCCGATCAGATCATCGACGCCCAAGGCTTGCACCTGTTGCCCGGTGTGATCGACGACCAAGTTCACTTTCGTGACCCGGGACTGACACACAAGGAAGACCTGGCGACGGCGAGTCGCGCCTGTGCCGCCGGCGGCGTGACCACATTTCTGGAAATGCCCAATACGAAGCCTCCCGCGGTGACACTGGCCGGTGTGCGGCAGAAAGAGCAACTCGCGGCGGAAAAGTCGCTGGTGAACTATGGCTTTTACATCGGTGCGACGACCGACAACCTGAGTGAACTGATCGCTGCCAGTGAAGTTCCGGGCATCAAGATCTTCATCGGCAGCAGCACCGGCGACATGCTCGTCGACCAGCAGGAAGCGCTGGAGCGGATCTTTGCCGAGACGCAGTTGCCGATCTGTGCCCACTGCGAAGACGAGTCGACGGTGCGCGCCAATGCCGCTCGCCTGGCCGGCACGACCAACGTCGCTGATCACTCCAACATTAGGGACACTCAAGCAGCAGTGATCGCCACCGGTCGCGCGATCGATTTGGCTCAGCGGCATCAGCACCGTTTTCACGTCCTGCACGTATCGACCGCTGCAGAGTTGCCGCTGATCGCTGCAGCCGGACCGATGATCACGGCTGAGGTTTGTCCTCACCACCTGTTTTTCAACCTCGATGATTACGCTCGTCTCGGCACGCGAGTGCAGATGAATCCGTCGATCAAGACGGCAGCTGATAATCGAGCGCTGCGGCAGGCGCTCGTCGACGGCATCATTCAGGTGATCGCTACCGATCACGCTCCGCACACGCTCGAAGAAAAGCAGCTGCCGTATCCACAAAGTCCCTCCGGCCTGCCGGCGGTGGAGAACAGCTTGCCGCTGATGCTCAACGAAGTGGCGGAGGGCCGGTTTACGCTCGAGCAAGTGGTGCACTGGATGTGCGACGCGCCGGCGCGGGTCTGGGGAATCACTGGCAAAGGTCGCATTGCTCCAGGCTACGATGCCGACGTGGTGCTCGTCGATCTAGCGGCCGAGCGGACGATTCGCGATGCGGAACAACACACCAAATGCCGCTGGAGCCCCTGGGATGGAGTTACACTGCGCGGCTGGCCGCTGACGACCTGGGTCGGTGGCCGCCGAGTGTTTGACTGCCGTAGCGGCCAGGCGGCATTCGATGATGCCGTGCGCGGGTGCAAACCGCGATTCGATCACACCCGCGGCGGCTACTGGAATTCGGCCGGCGGGATCGGGCCAGCAGGCTAGCTCTGCGGCGCACTGCGGTTCCCAAGCACGGGCGACTATTCCCAGCGGCCGCCAGCGGTTGGCCCCGGGCGTCCTGCTTCGCCACCAGCGGCTCTGACCGCCTTTCTTTTGCAATTCATATGCATTTAGCTTGACGCCCACCGGCGGACCGTTACACTGCGATTCGCAAATGCAATCTCTGTGCGGATACATGCCGCTTGCGGACAGCGCTCGGCCGCCTGCGCCGCTTGAGTCCCCTGCACGGTTTTTCAGCTTGTCTCGGCCGCGTCCGGGATGCTAGCAGAAACAGAAGAATCGGCACTTTTTCGTGCAACCGGATTGCATCTGTCTTGACGCGTGTGGAGCGCTTCGTAGATTGTTACATACCGACTGCAATTAATCTCCAAGTGCAGCGAGCTTGGCGATGCGGTTTCACCCTCCGTTTGTGCGAGGACGCCAACGATGAATCGGACCTGGAACGCCCCTCTCCCTGCCCACCGGCCACAGCCAGCCGCCGCGCCGTCCCGACGTCGGGCGCACGGCTTCACCTTGGTCGAACTGCTGGTGGTGATCGCGATTATCGGCGTGATGGTCGGGCTGTTGCTTCCTGCGGTCCAAAGCGCTCGCGAGGCCGCCCGCCGCATGCAGTGCCAGAACAGCTTTAAGCAGATCGGCATCGCGCTGCACAACTACCACGACACCCACAAGTTTTTCCCGGCCGGTTGGCTCGGCCATGATGAGTCCGGTCGACACTTTGTCGACGGTGCCAGCGGCTGGGGTTGGACTGCGATGATCTTGCCGCAGCTCGAACAGACGGCATTGTATGAGAACCTTGATTTCAACCGGACGGTGCTGAGCGAGTCGAACAGCCTCAACCGGACCACACCGATTTCGATCCTGCGGTGCGGCTCAGACACCGGAGCGCCGCTGTGGGAAATCCACGCTCGCGACTCCGATAGCCCGCTGGCGACTTTGGCCACCTCGAATTACGTCGGCTGCTATGGAACGTTTGAGCTCGACGAATGTGAAGAAACTCCGCTGGGCGAGCACTGCACCTCGGACGGGATGTTCTTTCACAACAGCCGGCTGAAGTTTGCAGACATGATCGATGGGACGAGCACCACGATCCTGATCGGCGAGCGCACGTCGCGGCTGGGGATGTCGACTTGGGTGGGCAACGTGCCGAACGGCGAAGACAGCTTCGCGAGGATTCTGGGAGTTGGCGACCATCCGCCTAACCACCCCGGAGCGCACATGGAAGACTTCAGCAGTCTGCATCCCGGCGGCACTCAGTTCCTCTATGGTGACGGTCGCGTGCAGTTCATGTCGGAAAATATCGACCACGCCATCTATCAAGCTCAGTGCACCCGCGCAGGGCGAGAAGTGGTGCAATCGTACTGATGAGGGTTGGCTGCGACTTCAAGCTCGCGGCACGATGGCCACACTCGGTTCGATGCGGTCACCGGGATATTCGATAACGGTGTCGCCCTCCTCGACACCCGACAGCACCTCAGCAAATGCTTCGTTCATCGCACCGATCTCTAGTTGCCGCAGCTCAGCGGTTCCGTCGCGGACGATGAACGTGGCCCAGGTCTGGCCGGAACGAAACAGGGCGCTGGTCGGAATCCGCAGCGCCTCTGGGGTCTGCCACAGCGTGATCTCGGCTTCCACGCGAAAGGCATCGCCCAGCGTCGGCCGCTGCTCAGGCGGTTCCAACAAGTCGATGATCACGTTGACGCGTTGCTCTTCTACTCCGAGCGCCGAGAACTTCGTAAAGCCCGCCGGTTCCACATATCGCACGCTGCCGTGTAGCGTCTGGTCGCCGCCCCAGCGATGCACCTCGACCGCAGCACCGGGCTGAATGCGGACAGCATCGCGCGACAGCACATCGACCACCAATTCTAAGTCATGGGGATCACCGATCTCCATCAGCACGGTGCCGACCGGAATGACCGCCGAGTTCTCCTGTCGCAGGCGGAGCACGCGACCGCTGACTGGAGCCCGAATCACCAGTTCCATTTCGCTGGCATCCTCGGATTCAGTTCCTTGAGCGAGCAGCAGCGCCGACTTTTCCAGTTCCCATTCGTACTGGGCGATTTCGACCGCGTACTTGGCGGCTCGCTGTGCATCGGCGGTCAGCCGCGCCTGCAGTTCGGCCTGCTGATGTTCGCTATCGGACGCAGCACCTTGCCGGTGCAACTGGTAGATCCGCACGCGTTCCGATTGCGCATGTTCGGCCTCGGCGAGGGCTGATTCCTGTTGCAATTTCGCCAGCTCCAGTCGTCGCTCAGCGGCGCGGACGCGGGCTTGGGCCTGGGCCAAAGTGCGTGGATCTAGCAGCGAAGGCAAAGTCGGTTCCAGCCTGGCAAGCACCGTCTGCTCGGCCACAACTTCGTCGCCGACGTCGAGTTCAATCCTTTGCAGGCGTCCGGCCAGCGGCGTGGAAACCTCATAACGTTCACGGATTCGCGTGAGCCCATCCTCGCGCGCGGTCACGGCCAGCGGACCGCGGCTGACGACTGCGAGATCGACCGGCAGGGGATCAGGCCGCAACAAGTAGACAATCACTGCCAGCGCAACAGCGGCCGCGGCGGCCCACAATAAGCCCCGTCGGGTCGCTGCACTCAATACAGTTCCTGAAATCATGAGCATCCTGCAACCAATCCCATTAACCATGCGCTTTGAGAACTTCGACCAAGTCGAGTTGGTCCAGCGACCGCCGTACGATCAGCCCACTGGCCAGCGCTGCGACTGCTGTGATCGCAGCGGACATCAACAGATTGGAGCGGCTGATAATCAGCGGAATCCGGTACATCTCCGATTCAAACCCCTTCACCATCGAGTAACACAGCCCGGTCCCGATCAGCCAGCCGAGCGGTACCGCGGCCAACGTGACCAACATGAGCTCGCCAAGAAACATGACGGAGACCTCCAGCCGCGTAAACCCAATCACCCGCAACGTGGCCAGTTCCCGTTGCTGCTCGGTCATCGTAATCCGTGCCATGTTATAGACCACGCCTAAGGCGATCACGCAGGCAAACATATAGTTAAAGCCCTGCATCTTTGACTGATTTTCATGAACGGTTTTGCGAAAGCTTTGAAGTGCCGCCTGTTTGATCGCTACTCCCGCAGTGCGCGGAATCTCTTGCAAGGTGTCATAAATCTCTTGTTGATGACGAGTATCGATACTCAGGTAGGCGCCGCTCAGCCGCAAATCTTCCTGCAACAAGCGGTGCAGGGCCTCTCGATTCATGTAGGCGTTGATTCCGGAGAACTCTTTAGCGATCCCTACAACGGGGACATCGACATGTTGGCGACGCTCTTCCAGGACTTCCACCCGCACGTCTTGCCCTGGAACGACGTGAAGCAACTCCGCCAATTTGTCGGAAAGTACCAGTCCGCTCGGCGGCACGCGAATCGGCTGCCCCTCGCTGTCGAGCAAACGATACAGCTGACGAGCCTCGTCCAACCCCATCACAACGGTACGGCGGTCATAAGATCCGTGACGCAACCGGATCGCAATCGCACGATAGGGCTCGACGCGAATCACACCCGGGATATTCCTTAACTCATGCAGTGACGAGGGCGCCGAGGCATGCTGAAAAGTTACCTGAATATCTTGGCGCTGAGCGATCGAGAATTGAAAGTTCATCATGTACTCGATCGCATCGATGCCAAAATTGCTGATCAGCAACACCGCGACCGAGAAGGCGATACCCAACATCGATAGCCCGGTTGCTAACGGGCGTCGCCGCAACCGACGCAGAACCATCACCATCACCGGTGGCAACCGCAGCAGCACCCACAATCGGTCGAGCCAGCCGCGATGGAATCGGGCCGGAGCGGCGGGCCGCATCGCCTCAGCCGGCTGCAGAGCAACCACACGGTGGACCGCGACCCAGGCTCCGGCGGTCCCGCTGAGAATGCTCACCATCGCGCCGGCAAGCATGATCTTGACGTTCGGCTCAAATACAATTTCGGGGAACCGGTAGAACTGCGCATAGAGTTGAAACAACCCAGCAGCCAGCCACGACCCGAGTCCGGCACCGAGCACCGCCCCGCCGACCGAGATCAACAGCGCAAACTTGAGGTAATGCCAAGCGATCTCCAGACCGCTGTAACCGAACGCCTTGATCGTTGCGATCGACGCCCGCTGCAATTCGATCCGGCGGGCAAGCACCACGTTGAGTAAGAACGCAGCCACGCTCAAGAAAATGATCGGCACAATCAAACCTGTCGCCCGCAACTGCTTGATCTCATCGCTGAGAAATCGGGCCGAAACTTGATCACTGCGATCATAAGCTCCAATGCCCCCATAAGGTTCTAAGATTTGGTCGAGCTGAGCGATCACCGGGGGAGTGGAGACGCCGCGCATCAAACGCAGCGTCACATCATTGAAAGCGCCGTCCATATCAAAAGCGGCTTCCAGATGCTGCCGCGAAGTCCAGAAGACGCCGAAGCGACGGTCATCGGGCAAGAAAGCACCGGGTCCGATTTGGAAGATGTATTCCGGCGACAGCGCGATACCGACGATTCTCATCCGCTGCAGCCGTCCATTGAGCACTCCAGAGATCGAACTGCCTAACGGCAAGCCGTTGGCTTCGACAAACGCTTGACCGGCAATCACTTCATCCGCGGCGTCCCAGTCCGGCAGTCGCCCACTGACCAGGTGAATCGCCGCCAGTCCGGGTTTACCGTCAGCCGGTAACGACACCAGACGTCCCGACGCGGGCTCCTGTAGCCCCGGAACTGTAAGCGTTACATCAGCCACGACACGGGTCTCAACCGTGGCGACTCCGGGGATCTGTGCGATTTGTTCGGCGACCTGCAGCGGCGCACGGCTGAGCGATGCAAACACGTCGGGCATCCGGTAGCGATCGTAGTACGCGTCGCGGGTGTGACTGAGAAACCCGAGCGTACTCAGCGCCATGACGAACACGGACACGCCAGCGGCGATCACCAGCAAGATGGCTGCCGAGGCTCCGGCGGAATCGCGGAGTTCACGGAGCAGCTTGCGGTCCAGCGTCCGGAGGTTCACCAGGTCAGCTCCCGCGGCAGCAGCTTGTGCTCGTTGCGGTGATCCTCGGCAATCTGACCATCACGCATCGTCACAATCCGGTCGGCCATTTGGCCGATCGTGACGTTATGAGTGATCACGATCGTCGTGGTCCCGAGCGAGCGATTGATGTGAGCGATCGCCTCCAGCACTCCGATCCCGGTAGCCAAGTCGAGCGCTCCGGTCGGTTCGTCACACAGCAACACTTCAGGGCGTTTGGCGATTGCCCGAGCGATCGCGACACGCTGCTGTTGGCCACCGGAGAGCTGAGACGGAAAGCTGTCGGCTCGTTCGGCCATGCCGACCGCGGCGAGCGCTTCCTGAGGTGTCATTCCACCGGGCGTGATGTCCGTTACCAGCGCTACGTTTTCGCCAGCGGTAAGGCTGGGGATCAGATTGTAAAACTGAAACACAAACCCGACGCTGCGGCGGCGGTACAGCGTCAACTGCTTTTGCGTCGCGGTGGTCAGGTTCTGGTCGCGAAAGTGGATGGAGCCGCCGCTCGGCAGGTCGAGCCCGCCCAGCATGTTGAGCAGAGTTGATTTGCCGCTGCCACTGGGGCCGAGCATCACCGTGAACTCGCCAGCCCAGATGTCGATGTCGACCCCGCGGAGCGCATGCACGGAGACGTCCCCCATCGGGTAGACCTTCGTCAATTGCCGTACGCGGAACACCGGTGCAGGGAGGCTGCTAGTTCGCGAAAGTGTCATCTCAACGGGGACGCCCATTCGATTAGGAGGCGCAAAATTGCCATCCTACTCGCTGTCTGCAGCATCGGTTAGCAAACACGTAGCGGCTCCGTGGCCTTCAGCTCCGCCAACGACTTCACATCGCCGCTAGGGAAACACGGCTCGGCCTCGCAGCAGCGTGTGCTCAATCCAGCGATCGTCCCAGGCAAACAGCAGTCGCGCCAGTTTCGCCGGTAGCGCCGGTAGCGCCGGTAGC
>CALELC010000460.1 GCA_937904535.1 uncultured Planctomycetaceae bacterium | reverse complement strand
GCGGCAGTGGCTGCCGCATCAGCGGATTCGGTCGCTGGAGCGAGTTCAGCCGAGGACTCATCACTGGCTGGCTGCGATGCGTCGCCCAGTAACTCAGCGGCGAACGGCGACTGGTCGTCTTGGTCCGCGGCTGCGTCGGTTCGTTCAGCCGCTTCCCCAGCGGTTGCCTCGGCAGCAGCACCGGTTTGCTGATCTTGTGGCTGCGCCTTCGGTTCATCGAACGTCGGTGGCTGGTATCCCGGAGGCGCTGCGGGCGGCAATTGCAGGTTGAGCGCCTTCGCAAGTTTGCGAGCCAGCGAGTAATCCTCGGGGTGGATCACGGTGGTATCGAGCGGTTCGTTGCCGCCGAACACGCGCAAGAAGCCGATCGCTTGGCGACGATGCATTTCATCGGGCCACTCTTCCAGTGCCAGCAGTTGTTCCCGCGAGGTGAACAGGGCTTGGCGCCGCTGGCGGTCGATTGCTTCGGCTACCTTGCGGGTCACGCCGGGCAACTGGGCGAGCGAATCGACGGCAGCCGAGTTGACATCGAGTCCACCGCGGCTGACGGCGCTGGACATCACATCGTGCAGGGCTGGAGCGAGCAATTCCTCGGGCAGTTCTCGCTGCGCAGCGGTGAGCCGCAGCTTCAGCGGATCGACTTTCGCCAATGCCCAAGCCGGCTTGAGCAACGAAAACGCCAGCCATGCGGCGGCGCGGAAACGGCGTGGGGTGACCCGCATTTCGCGGTCGGCCAATTCGCAGCTGGCATACGCATCGGCACCGCTGCGCTCAGCGATCGTCCAGCGGATCGAGCCTTCGGGCGACTGCGAGATCAATTCGCCGAGGATAATCATGGCCGCACGGCGGGCCGGGCCGTTGCTGATCACGATCAGGTCGACGCCGAAGCGGTGAATCAATTCACCGAGGCGAGTGACCGACGCGGTCCGCAGTTCGTTCTCGAGCTGGCTGGCGATATCTTCGGTGTGCAGCAACCGGCCGTCGCTGGAAACAATTGACACCGGCGAAGTGCGGGGGCCGACAGCATCCAGGGCGAGCACCGTTTTGGCTTCCACGGCGCCGCGATGCAGTTGCTCATCCAGGCGGGCAGCAGCCAGATCGACCAACCGGTTGGTGGCGACGTCTTGGAGCTCATCCCACCACACCGATTCGGTGATTTCGCGGATCGAAGCTTCGTGCTCGGCAACGATCGTCGATAGCCGGTCGGAAAACGCTGGGTTGAGTCCTGCAGCGGTCTTCCGCAGTTGGGCGATCAGCTGGTTGGCGTCGTAGACGAACTGGCAGCGGACCAAATTGACGCGGAGGGCGCGGCTCAGCACCATTGTCTGGAACGGCGATAGGTTCTTGATCGGAACCTGCTTGCCCACCAACGGCTGAAGGATCCCAATCAACCAGCGGCGACGGCGTTGGCGCGGCGAGAGTTTTTTGAAGACCTTCGTCTGCTTGACGATCGGCTTCGCCTTTTTCGCCTTCTTGCCCGACGGCTTGCTGTCGGCCAACTCGTTCGTGGTGGTGGTCGCGGCGGGCGTGGCTTCTCCGGGGGCCGTTTCCTCGGTCACGGCTGCTGGTTCAGTGGCATCGGTCGCGGCTGCGGTTTCGCTGGTCGGCGAGGCGGCCGCGTCAGCGGCAACTGCGTCCGGGGCGCCGACTGCTGGCTCGGCAGCGGGCGTGGACTCGGCAATCGCCGTGGCTTCAGCCGCCGGCGTGGCTTCGGTGCTAGCGGTCGGCTCAGCGGCCGGTTGCGGTTCGACGCCTGGAGTGGAGGTCGGTATGGTGACCGCTTCGGCCGCGGCGGTGGCTTCCGAGGTGCTCGTTGCAGTCGCTGGTTCGCTGGCGGCACCGAGTTGTTCGGGGCTTGGCCAGTTGGCACCCGGCTCGGTTTCTGGGCGCTCGGTCGCAGTCAGGTGAGCGTCGGTCTCCTGGCGGCTCTCGATGTTGGGGTCGCTGACTTCCAGGAACCGGATGCTGGCGTTGGCGGTCAACCAGCGGACAGCGGTCGCTTGAATCTGCGGGTGCTCGGCCAGGCGTTTGGCCAAGGCGCGGTCCAGGCCGGCGTTGACCTGCTCGAGCTGCTCGGCTTGGCCGACGGTGGCAGCCAGAGCGGCGATGTCGCCGGAATCGCCTGGTTCGGGGTTGAGAATCCGCGAGGCAACCCAAACTTCCGGAGCGATCGTGGCGGAGGGATCCTGCGGTTCGTTCTTGAGGCGGCGCGCGACACGGCTGATCGCGGCCTTGCTCTTCGCATCGCGGATCGCTTTTTCCAGCGACGAATCGGCCAGGCGGGTGCGCTGCCAAACCTTCATCAACTCTTCGCGGCGCACGCCGAGGGCCCGTTCGGAGCGGATCGACCGCATCAGGGTCCACAACGCTCCTTCAGCGACTCCGCCGAGTTCGTCACGGCGGTAACGAGCCAGGAACGGAGGTGCAAAGCCTTGTTCGATGAGCGGCAAGGCGAGCTTGAGAGAGGAAAGATCGCTGTCGGATCGGCGAGCGATCGCTTCTAAGTCGACGGTCATGAAGACACGCGAATTGGGTTTGGTCGAACGTCCCTGGGCTCAGCTTCCAAGCTATTCCCGCGTGCGGCGCGAGGCCCACACCAGGAGCGACAGCAAGCGGTCAACTGAAGGGCATTCGCACGGGAGAGGAAATCACGAAAGAGGTCGTCAGCAGCACGACCACATGGGGGCTGAAAATGTAGGGCTTTTAGCGGCGGTTTGTCAACCGACCCGCCGGCCGGGCCGCAGTGGTCACAGGTGGCTGTGCCGGCAAATTTTGCCTTGATCACAAGATTGGCTCAACTTGCCCGGCCCGCAGGGTCGATCAGTGAGGGCAACGGAACGATGCATCGTCGTTCTTGACCTGGGGTGCCCGCCGTGCGCCTGCCGCGGGCTTGCATCGAACAAGCGTTTACCGATACGAGTGCCGCCGTGAATCCAAGTCAGCCATCACGTCCGTTTTTGCGCCTATTCTCAGCTATGCCGCCCGATTCGACTGCCGACGACGCTGGCCACGATAACACTCCTGGCAACGAGCAGCACTGCAGTGCCACCGCGGAGCAATCCACCGCGGGGAACTCCACCCGGAGCGCTGCTCGGTCCGGCCGCGACAAGCTCAAGGCGCTGCAGCAGGGGCAGGTCGAACATCAGCTCGATCAGATCGCCGGTGTGGTGCCGCCCAAACGCGTCGAAGTTTCGCTGGCCGAGATCGCGCCGGTGCTCGCCGATGCAATTGCCCATCAGCGCGGGTGGCTGAGCGACTTCGCAGGCGACACAGTCTCCATTGACGCCGACCTGTACGAAGTCTTATTGGCATACCAGCAGATGCGACGGCTCAACGCCGCCTAGTAGTGTCGGTGGGATCGCAGAGAGCGTCGCACGACCAGGCTGGCTACGGGCCCGGGCCCGTTTCCTTTCACTCCGGTACAGCGAGTCTCACCATGCGATCAATCGCGGTAATCAATCAAAAGGGCGGCGTGGGCAAAACCACCACCGCTGTGAATCTGTCGGCGGCGCTGGCGAACTCAGGCAAGCGGGTCTGCGTGCTGGATTTGGATCCCCAGGCGCACGCTTCGCTGCACCTGGGCGTGACCGCGACCGGAGCGGTGCCGACGGTTTATGACGTGCTGTGCGGCAACGCGACGATTGCTCAGGCACGCGTCGATGTGGCGGATAATCTCTCTGTCGTGCCCTCGAACATCGACCTGGCAGCGGCGGAGATGGAGTTGGCTGGTGAGGTCGGCCGCGAACTGATCTTGCGCGATGCCTTGGCTGCGGACAGCGAACCGTACGATTACCTCGTGCTCGATTGCCCGCCGAGCTTAGGGGTGCTGACGATCAATGCGCTGGTTGCCGTGGAAGAAGTTTTCTTGCCCCTGCAGCCGCACTTTTTGGCGCTGCACGGTTTGAGCAAACTGCTGCGGACTGTCGAAGTGGTCTCTCGGCGGCTGAACCA
>CALELC010000459.1 GCA_937904535.1 uncultured Planctomycetaceae bacterium | reverse complement strand
AGAGCGTCGGGATGTTGAACGCTTCCGCTGCTTCGCCAACATAACCGCAGGATTTCTGCCATGTTTCGTCATATTAAGGACCTCCAGTTCGATGCCCGCGTCTCGAAACCCGATCCTCGCTTTGCGCGGATCCTGCTCGACCAATTCGGCGGAGGCAACGGCGAACTGAAGGCAGCCATGCAGTACTTTGTTCAAGCGTTTGGCTGTCGACATGCGTATCCCGATCAATATGACCTGCTGATGGACGTGGCAACGGAGGAGTTTAGCCATCTGGAAATCGTAGGCGCCACGATCACGATGCTGCTTGATGGTGTAAACAGTGAGGTCAAAGACGCCGCCGAAGGAAATCTCGTTGCCCAAATCGGCAACGGCTCTGCAAAGAAAAACGATGTCATCGGCATGGCGATGGATAATCCGCGGTTTCTGATCGAGTCCGGCGGCGGCCCGATGGTGACCGACTCCATGGGTGAACCTTGGACCGGCGCATTTGTGAACGCCAATGGCGACCTGAGCGTCGATCTACGCTCGAACATCGGAGCCGAAAGTCGCGCCAAAATCGTCTATGAACGGCTGCTGGAGTTCACGGATGATCCGCATGTCCAGGACACACTCCGATTTCTGATGACACGAGAAATCGCTCACTTCCAACAATTCAGTGCGGCGTTAGCGACTATCGAACCGAACTTCCCGCCAGGCGTGATGCAAGGCGATCTGCGGTTTACTCATACCTACTACAATATGTCCAACGGATCCGAAGACGCACGTGGACCGTGGAATCAGGGTCAAGGTCCGTGGCCTCAGGGAGAAGAATGGGAATATGTCGACGATCCCACGGCACAGGTAGAAGAGACCCAAGGACAAACGTCCAAAGAGCCGGTGGGACACGATCGCGATCCCAAGGCTTACAAAAAGCTAGAAAAGGAACTCGCAGCCCAACGAAGTGCTGAGGCCAATGCGACACCCAAGGGCGAGAAAGCCTGGAGTTCGCACTCGCTGACAACGAAATGACCTTGGCACCTCATTGCCTGCAGTTTGTATGGTGAGCCGCCATAGCTCACCCTACTGTGCGTTGTGCCTGCGAGGCCAGTTGTGTAAGTATGTCTACGTGGCTGCGCCTAACAACAGATTGGGCGTTGCCAACAAGACCTGAGGTTGAGCCACCGGGCGTCGCTGCAATCGGACGACGAGCTCGACACCGCGGAGCAGTAGACGAGACATAACTTTAATGCCCCCGATCGAAATCGTTGAAGGTGATCTGCTCGATCAAGAGGTCGAGGTGATTGTAAACGCCTGGAACCGCAACCTTATCCCTTGGTGGCTATTGCTTCCGCAGGGAGTATCGGGAGCGATCAAGCGGCGAGCTGGCTACGAGCCATTTCGCGAACTTGCAAAGTGCGGCCCTATTCCACTCGGCGGGGCCGTACTGACTCGTGCTGGAAGTCTGCCCATGCGAGCCATTATTCACGTTGCCGGTATCAACCTGTGGTGGCGATCCTCAGAGTGGTCCATCCGCCAATCTTGCCGAAACGCGGTCGCGTTAGCCCGTCAGCACGGTTTTGGCTCGATCGCGTTTCCTCTTATCGGTGCAGGCACCGGCGGTGCGACACCCGACAAGGTGCTCGCGATGATGAGCGATGAACTCCGAGCGTGTGACTTCCCTGGCCGCATCCTAATCGTCAGAATCGCAAAACGCTGACAATCAGACAGGGTTCATGGTCTCCAGCCAGAGACTTGTGCCGTCTCGGGCACTGGAACAGCGTCTCGCCGATCTCGACCCTTTGAAAACCTTGGGCAGATGGTGTTAGGCAGGGCCAGCCTACGGGCCGGTACGCTCGTGCAGGCTTCGGACCGCTGCGGCGCCGATCATGACCACAGTGTCGCGTCGATGCTCCGCCGGGTCCTCACCGTCGATACGCATGTGGGCTTCCTGAAGCCTGCTAGCTCCGAGCCCTTGACCCGTACTACTGACACTGCTGGCGGACCTCTCGAGCGGCGACGTTTACCCCAATTTCCTCTTGCCTTCAAACGCTCAGCGGGCACAATGCGATCATCCGATCCGGCTCAACAGCTGGGTCAAGGAGGGCGGCTCGGTTTACGTAGCGACGGAAGCGAAGGTGCATCATGTGTGGAATTGTTGGCTATTTAGGCTCCGCGCAGGCAACTCCTTTTCTGATCAATGGTCTTCGCCGCCTGGAATACCGCGGCTACGACAGTGCCGGAATTGCGGTGATCGGCGAGCAGGGGCTCTCCATGTGCCGGTCGGTTGGTCGCATCGACCGCTTGGCCAGCTGCATCGGTACCGACCCGCTAGCGGGCACCATCGGCTTAGGGCACACCCGCTGGGCGACTCATGGGCCGCCCGTGGAAGAAAACGCGCACCCGCATCTGGGCGGTGACGGCGAAGTCGTGCTGGTTCACAATGGTGTGATCGAGAACTTTGCGGCGCTCCGCGATGAGCTGACCAGAAAGGGCTATGTGTTTCGTTCGGCGACGGACACGGAAGCCATCGCACACCTCGTCGCTGAAGGGTTGAAACGCTTTCCCGCCGCCGATTCACCAGTGGATCATGATCGCTACATCGCGGCGGTAAGGTGGGCGATTGGCCAGCTGCGAGGCACCTACGGGCTGGCGATTCTGTTCCCCCAACAGCCTGACCTGCTGATCGCAGCCCGGTTTGGTAGCCCACTGGTGATCGGCGTGGGCCGCAATGAATACTTCCTCGGCAGTGACGCTTCGCCGCTGGCCGGACACACCGACCAGATCGTGTATTTGGCCGACCACCAAATCGCAGTGCTGACGCGTGGCGGCTTTACGGTTCATCATCGCGATCAGGGTGTGGTCTCGCCGCACATCGAGACGGTGGATCTGGACGCAGCGGCGACCAGCCTCAACGGCTTTGACCACTACATGCTCAAGGAGATCTATGAGCAACCCGATTCGCTGCGAAACGCAATGCGCGGCCGCCTGAATGACGAAGACGCCACAGCGATGTTTGGCGGTCTGAACCTCACACCGCAGCAACTGCGCAGCATTGATCGCATCATCCTCACCGGCTGCGGAACCAGTTGGCATTCGGCGATGGTCGGCGAGTACTTGATCGAAGAGCTCGCCCGGATTCCGGTCGAGGTCGAGTATGCCAGCGAATTGCGGTATCGCAATCCACCGATCGAGAACAACACGCTCGTGTTTGGAATCACGCAGAGCGGTGAGACGGCCGACACGCTAGCGGCACTGCGCGAGACCAAACGCAAGGGGCACCGGACGCTGGCGATCTGCAATGTCGTCGGCAGCTCGATCGCGCAAGCGGCCGACGGCGGGATCTACCTGCACGCCGGCCCGGAAATCGGTGTCGCCAGCACCAAAGCGTTCACGTCGCAGTGCTGCGTGCTGGCGATGCTGGCGCTCTACTTTGGCCGTACCCGGCACATCAGCTACGAGTCCGGCAAGCAGATCATCGAACAGATCCGCAGCCTGCCGGGATTGGTGCAGCAGGCGCTCGGCTGCGATGTCCGCGTGCGGGCGGTGGCCGAAAAATACAAGGACGCGAGCAATTTCCTGTATCTCGGCCGGCAGTACAATTTTCCCACGGCCCTGGAAGGGGCGCTCAAGCTCAAGGAAATCAGCTACATC
>CALELC010000458.1 GCA_937904535.1 uncultured Planctomycetaceae bacterium | reverse complement strand
GTGGGCAGGGGCGCGGTGCAGCGACCACGGGTGGCGCTGGCCGAAGCGGGCGAGGTGGCGGTCGCGGTGGGCCACCGATGCCGCACGACTTAGCAGGTCTCAGCGGCGCCGCTGAGACCGCTGCTGCGCTCGGCATGGCCTACCCGGTGCAAATCACTGCTCGTCCGGGCAGTCCAGGACAGTGGACCGTCAGTTCTGATTCGCAGAACCGAACCTTGCGCTCGACATGCGTGGTTGATGGCAACACCGGTAAAGTGCTGCACCGCGAAGATTTCAAGGATCGTCCGTGGCTGGACCGGATGGTGAGCATCGGCATCGCGGCCCACGAAGGGCAACTTTTCGGTTGGCCGAACCAACTGCTCGGACTGATCACCACTGTGGGGCTGGTACTGGTCTCATTCAGCGGCTACGTACTCTGGTGGCGCCGTCGTCCCACGGGCCTGCTCGGCGCGCCGTTGCCGAAGGGGACTCCGCGCTTCCGCTGGCCGCTGCTGGTGGCGATCACTGGACTCGGGCTCTACCTACCGTTGTTTGGGTTATCGCTGGCGGCGGTGTTGTTGAGCGAACGATTGTTGCTCCGGCACATCCCACCGATTCGCGACTGGCTCGGACTCGGCACACAGCCCACCTGAACGGAGAGCGCGTTGTGGAGCGACTCGAAAAGATCGGTTTGATCTACCACTGAGCCGCTGATTTCGAGTATCTGCAATGGGCGTAGGCTGCGGCTGGACGTCTTATCGGGGATGATGTGGTGACAATCGGCGACTTCAAACGCGACCGGCGGCGGCGAAAAAAGGTAGATCCGCTGGAGATTGCCACCCAGTCTCGACGGGCTGCCCGTGGCCGCCGCCGCAATACGCTCTGGACGCTGGCGTTCGCCGCAGTGCTGCTGCTGTTGGCTGCTGCACCCAGCCTGATCTGTCATTCTCCTGTGGCGGCAGCGCTCATTCGACAACACGCTCCGCAGTTCGGCTGGGAGGCGACGGCCGGTGCGGTACGAATCGGCTGGGTGACGCCGCTGCGGCTCAAGGGACTGGAATTGATCGGTTCAGCCGCGGGAACGCAGGTGCGAGTCGATCAACTTGATGCTGATGTCACGTTGCTGCGGCTCCTGACCGGCGTGTGGGATGGAATCAAAGTCTCAGCTCGTGGCGTGCATCTCGACATGTCGCTGGACGAAGAATGGTCGAGTCTCGAAGCGGACTTGGTGACGTTGCTGTCAGACGACGATGACGAGGATTCACAATCAGGACGAGATCGCAGCCATAACTCGCTGCAAGGCGGTAGCCTCGACTTGCAGAATTTGACGCTGCAAATTCGCGACCGGCGTTCGGATGCTGTGTGGACGATTGATCAAGCCCATCTCGAAGCGGAGCTCGATCAAGAGCAGCTCGAAGCCAAGCTTTCGGCGATCGTATCGGAACCGCAAGCCGGCAGCGGCGCCATCGACGCCGTGGTGCAGTGCCAGTTGAACCAGATTCAAGAATTACAGGCACAGATCAATCTGCATGGATTGCCGCTAGGGGCTGCTTCCTTAGTTCGTCGTCGCTTGCCCGCAGCGGCGACAGCGATCCCAGAACAGTTGGCAGGCGATGCGAGCGGAACGGTCGAGGTCATCGCCAGTGATGACGTGTGGTCGCTGGTGATGAACCCACTGGAACTCCGCAATCTTGTCGCGAGTGACGCTTCGTTTGGCGAGCATGTTTGGCGCAATGGGTTAGCTGTTGCACAAGGAGCCGCACAGCTCGATGTCAACGGCCTGACCGGACGCGCACTGCGGATCACGACCGATTTTGCTGAGCTCTCGCTCGACGGGGCGATTGCCAGTCTCGATGGAGCCGACGCCGCGACAAGTCCGGCCACCTGGCTGAGCTCGTTGCGGGGAACCGCAACTGCGTCGGTGGACATGGTGGCCCTGAGTGAGCGGCTGCCAGGCTTCATTCCACTGCGTGACCAGACGGAACTGGTTTCGGGAAAAGTGACTGCTGAGATTACGACCGCATCGGACGCCGAGGGGCATCGTGTCCAGGGGACGATTCGTTCCGAGGCGATTCACGCTCGTGCGTCGGGACGCACCGTGGTGATCGATCCGGCGGCTGCGATTGTGTCGCTGCGGGTTGATGCGAGCGGCACCCTGAAGGCAGACGGATGCCAGTTAAGCAGCGTGTTCGGGAGCGCGCGACTCGATGGCGATTTGTCCAGCGGTCGCGCCACGGCTGACCTCGATCTGGGACGACTGGCCGCGATGCTCGATCCGCTGGTCGAACTCCCCGATGTTTCTTTGGGCGGAGTCGCCACGGGACAAGTGCAGTGGGCCGCCCGGTCTGGTGATCAGTGGCAACTGCAGGGTGATGGTAACGCCACGGATTTGACGATCAGTTGGGGCGACGGGTTACAGCTGCACCGTCCGAATTTGGCTGTGCAGGTTGATGCGAGCGGTCGCTGGGACGGGGCTGCCCTCCGCGAACTGACCGCCGCTGAGATCAGTTTGCGGAGTTCAGCTCTGGAGGCTGATGCTGTGCTGCTGGCTTCGATTACTGAGCCGACGCTTGCGACCGCGATGCCGTTGCGGCTCAGCGGACGTGGCAGGTTGGAAGTACTGGCGGAGTTCCTGAGCCCGTGGTTGCCGACGACCTTGCATAGTCTCAACGGTGGCTTCAGTGGCCAAGCTGAAGCCGTTGTCGGTCTAGCAGGCGGCGAGTTGACGACCGCCCAGATCGAGCTGCAGGAGCCGCGCGGCGGATGGAACGATCGGCTGTTCGCCCAGCGGGAATTGGCAATCGACTTCCGTGGCAACCTGCAGTGGCCGTCGGGAAACCTAGTGGCACAGTCGCTGCGCGTGGTGGGCGAATGCATTGATGGAACCCTCACCGGAACGTTTAGCGACGACGCCATCGACTGCGAATTGAGTTGGCAGGCACAACTGGCTGCTTTGCAAGGAACCGTTCACGCTCGGCTTGCCGAGCGCGCTAGCCCGCGCACCGCGAACGGTCAGACGAGCATTCAAAGTGTAGGCTTTGCTGCAAAAAACCGTTTCGCCCCCGCGCCACGCGTCGAGCTGGCGTCACAGCAGTGGACGCTGGCGGGGAGCAGCCAGGGCAGTCTGCGACTTCGCCGTAGTGCAGGCGAAACCCGCATGAATCTGGTGGCTCACGCTGCCGGAACGGATTTGGAACTTCTTCAGCCGGCATCGGAGACAGGGAGCAGCTCCGCCCCGCGGACAGGTGCGGCATCCCCGGGACGGCGCGACGTGGTTTGGGCCGAGCCAACACTGCAGCTCGACGGCGAGCTGGTTTACGACCCTGAAGTAGGCAGAATTGATGCAAGCAAGCTGCAGTTAGCGAGTCAGTGGTTGGCGACGTCGTTGGTCGGCTTTTACCAGTGGGATGAAGCACAGGAGCAACTGCAACTGAAAGGGCCGGCGACCATTCGCATGCCCCAGGTTGCAAGCCAATTGACTCGGTTGGCCGGCACCGAAGTGCGGTTGGAAGGTGTGCACGAAACGCCGGTAACGCTTGAGTTTTCGCGGCGGGCTGAGGCCGAGCCGACGCTCTTCGTCCGTACGAGCCTAGGCTGGGAAGCGGGTGAAATTGCTGGTGTGGTATTGGGCGCGAGCTCGATCCCGCTGGTGATGAGCGAAACGACCGTTAATGTTGAGCCTGCCACGATCCCTGTTGGTCAGGGGCGGATTCAGGGTGCCTGCCAAGTGGTCTACCGACCTGGGCCGCTTGTGATGCAGGTACGCCCGGGGGTGATCGCCCAGAATCTGCGTCTGACTCCGGAGCTCACCGAACGCTGGCTGCAGTACCTCGCTCCCGTTGTGGCCCAGGCCACGCGCATCGATGGCACCTTTGGCGTCGAGTTAAGTGAAGCCATCGTGAATCTCGCCGAGCCACGGCGATCGCGAGTCCGGGGACAGTTGCAAATCAACCAGGTCGATCTCGATTCGGGACCATTGACCAATCAACTGCTTTCCAGCGTTCAACAGATTCAGGCGATCGCGCGGGGTCGGGTTCTGCCCGAGGCAGCCACGGGCGAAGACGCGGCGCAGCAGAACCGACGGCTGGCCACGCTGCCAACTCAAAGCGTCGACTTCGATTTTTCGGAGGGCGTCATTACGCACCAACGAATGTTCATGGAAATCGATCGGGCACAGCTCGTGACGAGCGGCCGGGTGAACGTCGACGGGCAACTGGATCTGATCGCTCAGGTCCCACTGCAGGCGAGTTGGTTGGGCAGCGATCTCAAAGCGTTGGCTGGTCGACCGGTGACATTACCGGTAAGCGGGACGCTCAGCCGCCCGCGACTCGATCCCGCAGCCATTCGCGACTTGGTTGGCCAAGTTGGAGCTCAGGCGCTGCAGAGCACAGCCGAGAACTATCTTGAAAAGCAGCTCAATCGGGGGCTGGAGAAACTACTGGGCAAGTAGCTTCGGCTCTTACCGGTTGAACGCTCATGCATTTCTGGCCCTTCCGCCCAGGAGCCGGGCTGAGAAGCGTCTTCTCCTGACGCCGCTGGCTCGCATTTTTGGCACGTCGCCTGCACTGCATAACTGCCGTTTCGCGGCCAAGCGATTTTCGAGTGGTGCTGCTTTTGCTTTCAAGCTGGAGCGATCGGATTGTCGCCACCAACTGGTATTGGACCGGAACGCACGTCTGCGCTTTGGCCAGGGTGCCAATCGGGGAGTTTAGCGCTCAATCGCCCGTTGCAGCCCGCATCGCAGGTCGACAACCGAGGATTTAGGGGTAGATGGAAATGAGGCTTTATCAACTGGCCGTCTTGCTGCCGCTGCTGATGAACGGTGTCTTATTTAGCACTGCCGGCGCAGCTCCGCCCAGTGAAGCACCGATTCCCCAGAATGCAAAATGGGTGATCCACTTTGATTTGGCAGCGATTGCTAAGACTGAACTGGCCGACTCAGCCCGTGCGGAACGACCGCGGTTGAGTCAACTCATCCAGCGCTGGTTTCAAGTCAAGTTTGGGATCAATCCACGAGACGACTTTGATTCACTGACGTTGTTCAACGACAGTTATGAGGAACACGAAGGCACCTTGATCCTCAGTGCAAACTACGAGATTGATCGAGTTCGCGCGGCGCTCGAGCAAGATCCGGGCATTACTAAATCAACTTGGGAAGACCTTACCCTGTATACCTTTCACGCCAGTCGCTCGGGATGGTTACGGGCGGTCCGAGGTGCAGTGAATGTCCAACCGCCCGTAGACTCTCAACCTGCGTTAGCGCCCGGTGGTGAAGATACGGCAGAGCGTCGAGCCACTGCGGCGAATGAACGCCGCGAATCTAATGATGAGATGGCGATATCGCTGGTGTTGCTCGATGGGAAGAGCATCGTGATTGCATCGTCACCCGAGCGTGCAAAACGCGCCGTCGGCTTGGCCCGGGGTGATTCACCGATTCTTGCTGACGAATCGCTGCTGCTGAGCGAAGCAACCGAAGGAACGCTGGTATACGGTGCGGCAATCGATTTGCAGCAAATTCAACAGCACCAAGGCTTCTTTCCCGTGTTGGCCCAGCATGAGCGGATCTACTGGATGCTTGGCGGCAGCGAAGGACAGGTGAATGCGAAGCTGGTACTGCATACTCACACCGAAGAAGTCGCGGAACTGATGGAGCAAGCGCTGGCGGGCTCCATCGCATTCGGAAAAGTGTGGGCTGCCGACAGCACCAACCTCCGTAAGCTCGTCGATAGTCGCGAGCTCAGCCG
>CALELC010000457.1 GCA_937904535.1 uncultured Planctomycetaceae bacterium | reverse complement strand
CGCCCGCAGCTTCAGGCCCTGCCGCAGGCCAAAGCGTTCGATCATCGTGCCGGGCACGAAGGGATCGGAGCGTTCACGGCTGTAGTTGTTTTCTTCGGTCCGCAGGAACCCATAGCCGTTGGGGTGCATTTCGAGGATTCCCACCCCTTCTTCCAGCACGGCGTCTGCAGCGATGGGTGGACCGGCGGCATCGAGCACTTCGCCGTTGGCATTTTCGGCGCCCGAGCCCCCCCCGGAACCAACCGGACCACGTCGTCGGCGTCGGGTCCGCGGCTTTCCAGGATTGCTACTGCCGCCGCCAGGAGCGGGGCCGCTGCCAGAATTGCTGCCGCGACCTCGATAGCTCCGTTTCTTATTTACCATAGTTCATCCAAAGAAGCATTTGCGAAACAATCGCCTGCTGGGACAGAAACACCGTGAACGCAACGACAACGCCGTTAGAAAGCAACCCCGCTTGGCTACGGTGAAAAGCCCGGCGGGAAGGGGAAAAACAATATGAACTTCACCGGTCAGCGGAACTGCACACCAGTGCCTGCGACTGCGGGGAAGGCAGAGCGAATCTCAGCGCGACGCTCTCATCAAATCCGTAGGTAATTCGCTTCCTGGGGGAATTGCTGGGAAACCGCCCATGGCTGGCCCCGGAAACACCCTGTTCAATCGATTCCTCGGGCCGCAACCCAAAGAACACCATCTTCTGCGATCGGCCAGCACCACACGGCCTTGCCAACTGCCAGAAAACTCAATTCACTCGCTTATCGACTTCAGCCGCGGCAGTCAGCAGCTCAGTTGCAGCAACTACTGGGCCGCATTCGAGAACCACCGCATCTTTCACCCGCAGTTAACCACAGGCAAAGCGCCAAAAGATGACAAGAGGCGAGATCGATTTCGGACGGATGATTTTCCTGTCCGAGACAAAAGCCGACCGACAGAGCGGCGAGCTTGCAAAATACTCTTGTATTACTCGCAATATAGCTGCAACAGCGAGTTTGTCAAGACTGACTCGCCAATGCCTTGTCGCTGATGTCTTTGCGGCACCATGCGCCAGGCCAACGAATCTCTTTGACGGCCTGATAGGCCCGCAGTTTCGCACCGCTGATCGTGTTACCCGTCGCTGTGACTCCCAGCACGCGGCCGCCATCGGTGACGACCTGTCCGTCCCGCAGCGTCGTACCGGCATGAAACACTTTGACATCTTCTAGCTCCGCAGCGCGGTCGAGCCCCGTGATCACACGGCCTTTCTCGTAATCTCCCGGGTAACCTTCGCTGGCCATCACCACGCAAATGCTCGGCCGCTCGCTCCACCGTGGCGGATCGATCTGATCCAGCTTGCCCAGCGCTACCGCTTCGAGAATATCGACCAAATCGCTTTCCAGCCGCATCAGCAGCGGTTGGCACTCCGGGTCACCAAAGCGGGTGTTGAACTCCAGCACCTTCGGTCCGGCGGCGGTCAGCATCAAACCGGCGTACAGCACGCCCTGGAAAGGCCGCCGCGCCCGCTTCATCGCGTGCACGACCGGCACCAAAATGTCCGACTGAATCTTCGCCATCATCGCGTCATCGACCAGCGGCGTCGGACAATAGGCCCCCATCCCGCCGGTGTTCGGCCCCTGATCGCCGTCATAGGCCGGCTTGTGATCCTGGGCCGCCGGCAAAGTCAAGATGGTTGAGCCGTCGGTAATCGCCAGCACGCTGGCTTCTTGACCAAACAGCCGCTCTTCGATGATCAATCGCCGGCCCGCCTCACCGAACTCACGACGGCCAGCGATCCGGTCGATCGCGTCCAAGGCTTCGCGGCGAGTCGAACAGACGATCACCCCTTTGCCGGACGCCAGCCCGTCGGCCTTGATCACCACCGGCACCGAGGCATCGGTCTCGGGATACAGATCCTTGATGTACCGCGAAGCGTCTTCGGCGCTGCGGAACGTCTGATACCCTGCAGTCGGCACGTCCGCGGTGTGCAGCAGGTTCTTGCAAAACACCTTGCTGCCTTCCAGTTCCGCTGCGGCTGCGGTCGGCCCAAACGCGCGGATGCCGGCCGCTTGCAGCGCGTCGACCAGACCACCGACCAACGGCGCCTCCGGGCCAACGACCACCAGGTCGATTTCCTGTTGCCGTGCGAACTGCACCAGCGCCGGGATGTCGGTTGCCGCAATCGGCACGTTGGTCGCTTCGGCAGCAGTGCCTGCGTTTCCCGGCGCAACGAACACCTGGCTGACCCGTGGGCTGGCCGAAATCTTCCAGCACAGGGCGTGCTCGCGGCCGCCTGAGCCGACAATCAAAACTTTCATAGCTACGGCAATACAGAATGATGGAGAACCAGTGACTGCTGCCTATGTTAGATCGCGCCCGCCCGGTTCCGTAGGGGGCAGAGGCTTGACAGACCAGGCCGGCAAGGCGGGCTGCCGTCAACAGTGGGCCAGCAGCGCTGACACAACTTAGCAAACCCGACAAGCGGCCGAATCACGGATGCTCCAGAATTCCCCCTTGCTCCCAGATTAGCGGTAGACAACATCGCTTCGGCGATTATAATCAGGACCAGACCTTCCGGCCGGTAAGCTCTGTCGCCCGCATCTGATCCTTCCTTGGGACGACAAACTGGCTGCTTCCTTATGAACGAAATGGAGGCGATAGCACGGGCTTCTCCTCTCTTGCGGCTATCGCCTCCATTTTTTTCGTTTCTCGGTCGGCGATCGACCGGTTTGCACCTACCACCGTTGCGAGTGCGGTTCTTGGTGTATGATAGGTGGCGCAATCGGTTCACCCACCACAACTTCCCTCCCCATTATGTTCTAAAGAGCGAACACCATGCGTGCATTTATGGTTCTCGCCGCCCTGTTGGTTGCGGCACCGGCCTGGTCTCAAGAGACCGGCACCCTCAAAGTCCGCTTCACCTACGGCGGAGCGGCCTTTCAGCCCGAAAAACTGGCCCCGAACAAAGACGTCGAGTTCTGCGGCAAGCACGAACTGGTCAACGAACGCTTGCTGGTCAACAGCGAGAACAAGGGCATCAAGAACGTTGTTCTGTACGTCTTCACCGGCCGCGGTGGCTCCAAGTTGCCGGCTCAACCAGCCTCCAACGCCACTTATGAACTCGCCAACAGCCAGTGCCGATTCGAACCGCGGATCGTGGTGCTGCAGGCCGGCGATACTCTGAAGGTCACCAATCCCGACGATGTTGGCCACAACGCGAACATGAACTTCTTCGCCAACCAGGCGCAGAACATCACCATTCCGCCGAAGGCCGAAAAACTCGTCAAAGTTGAAAAGGCCGAACCGGCTCCGATTCCCGTCGACTGCAACATCCACCCCTGGATGCGGGCCTACGTCCTCGCCTTGGATCACCCCTTCGGTGCGGTCAGCGACGACAACGGGACTCTCGAAATCAAGGGCCTGCCGGCTGGCGAAAAGCTCGTCTTCCGCCTGTATCACGAAGCTGCTGAAGGCGCGATCCGCGAAGTGACAATCGATGGCAAAGCAACCAAGTTGAGCCGAAACATGCTGGAACTGACGATCAAGCCAGGTGAAAACGACCTCGGCGAAGTCGTCATCCCTGCAGCCGCTCTCAAGCCGTAAGCAGGTCGGCAGCTAGCGCCGCAAGCGGAAACCTCGAGCACGACAGGCCAGCAGCCTGTCGTGCCTGCCAGCGACGCGGGGAACTGCGGGGCGGCGATCGCCGCCTGTTTCTCAACCACCCCGCGTCCTAATTCCTCAGCAACAACCGGCGCGAGCGGTGCGACCTTGCGACGCCCCTCCGCTTAGGGACAGCCCGGTTGTGAGCAAACCTTCTTTGGCGGGTATGATGGTTGGTAACCCTCTTGCGTCTGCGTACGCCCCACCATCCTCTCGACAGCTCGCTTTCCGATGTCCCGCATGCTTCGCCCCTTGGGGCTGCTCGTTTCACTAGTCCTGCTAGGGCTAGTTGGATGTGACGCGCCTGTGGAGCGATTCCGTTCCAATGAGTTATATGCCGAGGTCGTCTCGCGGCGCGAAGGGACGTCGATCGATCCTGCAGGCGCCGATGTCGCAGCGGTGCTGGAACAACTCTTTGGCACTCCCGATGAGCCTCTTCTACCGACTGAGATTCCC
>CALELC010000456.1 GCA_937904535.1 uncultured Planctomycetaceae bacterium | reverse complement strand
GCTCCGATCGGCGGAGCGATCGGCGACCTAAGGCATTCATGAAGCGCGAAGCGACTCCGCCGGACCCATCGCCGTATCGGCCGCCGGCCTTGCTGGAGGGGCAGGAGCCGCTTACTCATGGGGCGACTGAGTTGCCTCAGGCTGGGCGTCCGCCTTTGCTGCTGCCGTTGGGAGTTTCAGCGGGGTTTACAGCCGTGGCGATCATGGTCCATCTCGGGCTGGCGCTGAGCGGAGGGGCGGGGCAGGGGACAACGCTGTTTGTCAATCAGCTGTATCTGCTTGCCGTGCTGCTAACGCTATTCACGCTTGGGTGTTTGGGCTGGTACGTGTCGCAAGCAGGGCAGCACAGGCGGTCGACTCGGGGCAATCTGCTGCTCGTCTTGCTGGTCCCCGCGATTGCGCTGCTGAACTTTGTGCCGGCATTCTTGGCAGTCGCATTGGTCGTGTTCACGCTTGGCTATTCGCTTTATCTGATGTTCCTGCCATTAGGCGTCGCTTACTTTGCAGCCGCCGAAGGCATCTCTCGCTGGATGTGGTGGTGGTTTTCCAGGCGGCGCTGAAACGCTCGGAACGTTTACCGGACACCTCGCAGGCGACCCGAGGATGGCTGGAAAACTTTCGCCCCAAAAATTGCCTTGCCCCCAGAAAAGGGTGTTTGATTGTAGCCTGTGTGCTGTATCGTGAGAGCTGCCGGTGCGTGATGGCGGCTGCTGGCTGTAGCCGAGTGAGGCGCCGGCTCGCTGAACGGCGAAGCTGCGGTCGGAACTCTTTTTCCGGAGGTGGCAGTGATGGGGAGCTGCAATTTCTTAGCGGTGGTCAGCTTGGTGGTGATGCTTGGGCTGAGCCTCGTAGGTTGCGGAGGTCGCTCGGGCGGAAGGGTTGAGGAGAGTAAGGAGTTTACCTTCGATGAGATCGCTGCGGCCGCCGCGGCCGAAACGGCGGAGTCTGAGGAAGCAGTGGAGTGACGGATCGCTCGCCGACATCAACGACTGGATTGCAGAGGGCTTTGTGTTCGAACCCGGTTTGGGAGGCATGAGCGATGATGCAGAGTTCAGGGGGCCGTCGGGGTTTTACGCTCATTGAGTTGCTGGTGGTGATCGGCATTATCGGGATCATCATCGGCTTGTTGATTCCGGCGGTGCAGTCGGCCCGTGAGTCAGCACGACGTTTGAGTTGTAGCAATAACCTCAGGCAGATCGGCTTGGCGATTCACAACTATCATGCTTCGTTCGGCCAACTGCCGATCCATGGCACCGGGCCGACAAACGAACGCTACAACGATGCTGACGCTGCCGCGGCACGCAACGGGACGGGCTTCACGCGGCACGAGCTGAGCTTCCTCGTCGGATTGTTGCCGTTCGTCGAGCAACAGACGCTGTGGGACCAGATCAGCAAGCCGATGGTGACAAGCAGCGGTGACAAGTTTCCTGCGTTTGGACCACGGGCGACGCAGGGCAATTATCCTCCTTGGGCGACCGAGATACCGATCTTCCGCTGCCCGAGCGATCCGGGCTGGGGCGTGCCGGCGCTTGGCCGGACCAACTATGCCGCCTGCACCGGCGATGGGCTGTACAACGGCGAGCACGGCGTTTCGATCTTCATCGGCAATCGCTGGTATTATCGCAGCGATCCGGATACCCTCGCTCGCGCTCGTTGTGGGATGCGGGGAGTGTTCGTGCCGCGCGCGTCGATGAAGTTTCGTGACGTTTTCGATGGTTTGTCGACGACGATCATGCTCGGCGAGATCATCACTGGGCTGGGAGATCGCGACATCCGCAGCGCTCCGTCGATCAACAACGGCGGCAGCATCGCGGTCGCCAACAATCCCAAACGGTGTTTTGACCTCGGTCAAATCGATCCGGATCATCCACGGTTTTGGAAGCCGGATTACAACGGACTGAGCAATGTCGTGTCGCGCCGCGGGTTTCGCTGGGCGATCTTCCATCAGTTGCAAACGCAGATCAACACGATTCTGCCGCCCAATTCCGAAGTCTGCCTGGCAGGGCATGCTGACACGCACGGGATTGTCCCGCCCAGCAGCCAGCATCCCGGTGGCGTGCATGTGGTCATGGCAGAGGGCTCGGTCCGCTTCGTCACCGACACGATCGAGGCCGGCAATCCGCGTACACCGTGCGTGTACTGCATCGCTTTGGAATCGAAAACCAACAGCGTCACGCCCGCCGGTTCGCGCAGTCCCTATGGCGTCTGGGGAGCGCTGGGAACGCGTGCCTCGCGAGAGTCCGTCAGCGGCGAGTATTGATAACGTCCTGTTGGCAGCGGCAGAGGCCGTTTAGGGGGGTCTGTCACACCGCAGTGGTAACCTTGAGTCTGCGGCTTGGGGCGATCATGGTCCGTGAGTAGAATGGGCGGCTTCGCAGCGCCGGCGAAATGGTACCGGCTGCGGCGCGTTCCCGTTACTCCTTCCCTCGACGGATCACAACGATGACAAGCTCCCCTTTGAGCTGGTGCACTTGGGCGTTGGCTTTGGCACTGCTCACGCTGGGCAGTGTCCCAACTCTGGCTGATGAGCCGGCAGCGACCGAGACGGTTTCGGTGTTTGGCGAGAAGAAGTTGGCGATTCCTCAGTCATGGCAGCGAACCCGGCCGCAATCGTCGATTGTGGAGCACGAGTTTGTTGTCCGTAGCGGCGAAGGCGACGACGCACCGCAAGCGCGGGTGACGATGATGGCTGCCGGTGGCGATGTGAAGGCAAACATCGATCGCTGGAAAACCCAGTTCACCGGCGGTGATGCAGCAGCTCAAAAGACCGAGGAAAAAAAGGTCGGCGACTGGACGGTTCACCTCGTCGACCTGTCAGGCAATTTCAAAGAAATGGTTGGCGGCGGACCGTTTTCTGGTGGCAAAGTCGTCGATCGGCCCAACTACGCGATGTCCGGCCTGATCCTGGTGCACCCGCAGGGACGCAAGTACTTCGTGAAGCTGACTGGACCAGCGGAACTGGTGAAAGCCAGCCGCCAAGACTTGGTTCAAATGCTCGATGGCCTCAAGAACTGATTTTCCGGCATCGGCTCTCTATTTGAACCCAAGGCAACTCCTCGATGAACATCCAGAGCTTTTTGGAGCACCACGGTATCCTTCGCAATCCGTTTGCCGAGGAGGATGCTCAGACCGATCCGGTGTTTAAGGATCACTGCATCAGCAGCGCTTATCATCCGGTGTGGGACAAGGTTTACGGCGATCCGGCGGAACCCTCGACCGCGGTCGTGTTTGGTCCCAAAGGCAGCGGTAAGACGGCGATGCGGTTGCAGATCGATCGCCATTTGACCCGCTACAACCAAGAGCATCCGTCGCGGCGCGTGTACATCATTCGCTACGATGATTTCAATCCGTTTCTGGATCACTTCAGCACCCGCGTCGGCACTTTTCACAGCAAGAAGCCCGAGAAAGTGCTCGATGCTTGGCGGTTGTGGGACCACATGGACTCGATTTTGTGCCTGGGTGTAACCGATCTGGTCAACCAGGCGCTGGCGGCCGACAGTCAAACGGAACGTCAAGACGCGATCGGACGTCGTTCACAGCGGATCGATCCGGCAGCGCTTGCCGGTCTCGACCGTACCTCGGCCCGAGATTTCTTGTTGTTGGCGTGTTGTTATGACCAGTCGACCGAATCAACTTTTGATGGTCGATGGGAGCAACTTCGCCAAAAGCTCGGCTATCGGAACTGGGGGGCCTACGTCGACTATGCGGTGATGATCCTGTGGTTCATCGCTGCAGTGGCGCTGACGCTGTGGATGTGGTATCGAGGCATGATCGGGGACCGAGCCGCTCTGATCCTGGGACCGCTGTTGGTTTTACCGGGGGTGTTGCCGTTCTGGGTACGATGGTTGAAATGCCAGCGAGCGGCGATGGGGATCCATCGTCACATGCGAGTCGGCAAACGCGAGACGAGCCCGGTGCGACGCGTGCTGTTGCGAATTCCGCCGCGCGAGTTGGCCAGCCAGCCATTGCCGCGCTATGACCGCACCGATGACCGTTATGAGATGCTCAATAAGTTTCAAGGCTTATTGGAACGGTTGGGATTCGCGGGCACGATTGTCCTGATGGACCGCGTGGATGAGCCTCACATGACTGGCGGCCAGCCAGAGCTGATGCGACGTTTTGTTTGGCCATTGCTAGATAACAAATTGCTCAAGCATCCTGGGCTGGGCTTTAAGTTGATGTTGCCCAAGGAACTGTACCGCGATGTCGAGCGCGAGGGGCGGGCCTTTCATGAACGTTCACGGCTCGACAAACAGAATGTCGTGCCTTCGTTTCAGTGGTCGGGTGAATCCTTATATGATTTGACCAGCGCTCGGATGATGGCATGTGCGGCGGAAGGTACTAAGGTTGAGCCGAAGGACTTGTTTGTAGATGCAGTGACTTATCAGCGTCTGCTGACCGTGTTTCAATCGCTGAGGGTGCCGCGACATCTGTTCCGTTTTCTTTACCGAGTGTTAGCGGAACATTGCAATCATTACACCGATGCGCAGCCTAAGTTTCAAATCGACTCTGAAACCTTTGAGTCGGTGTACGCGGTTTACAGCCGCGAAGTCGAGCCCTCCGCCTAAGTGCCGCCACACGGCTGTTTATTCCCCCGCTGGCGGCGGTTCGCCGGCGGTCCCATTGGGATTTAGGGACGGCACGGCTATGATTTGCCCTCGGAAACAAGTTTTTCGAGTCGCGATCGCTTGCCCTTTGGTAAGCATCGTGCGGGCCAGATTACCGAAGAGAAGTTGCCGGCGTCTGGCCACTTGAAAAACCTCTTACTCATTCTCCGGAGGACATCCGTTTGATGCGGTCCTCCCCTTCTTTCTGCGTCGTCATGGAGAGATCCGATGCACCCCGAATCCGATGATATGACTACCGATGCCGCTCTCGCCGCGGATGCACCGGCTGACTCCGCCGATACCGCAGCCGCTTCGTTCGATGACCCCGTCTTTGATCCCTCTGCACCCCCGGCGGATCCGTTGGAAGGTGTGGTCGTGCGTGTCGACCCAGAAACGGTTGATGAAGATGGGTTCGTGACGATTTGGAATGTTGCTGCGGCAACGATGGACGACCGAACGGAGCTGGCTCGTGTGCTGGCCAGCAAACTGCTCGGCTTCTTGTGCAAGCACAAATGCGATTTCGTGTTCGCCAGTTCGACCGATGTGAAGTACCTCGATGAATGGTTTGAACGCGATCAGTCGCTGCTGTATGACTGGTCGCCTCAAAGCGAAAAAGTCGATGTCGTCGCGCAGCACGCGAACGTCCCGGCCAAGGCCTTGCTGCGGTTTTTGAAAGACAAGAAGTTCAATCCGACGGCCAATCACAATCCTCGACGCGCTGATCGGGTGGACTGGTTCACCAATCTGTGGTGCATCGGCTGATGGCCGCAGTGCGTGTCAAACGCTGGGCTTGTCATCGCCTTCCGGGCGATGGCAAACAAGGTGAGAGCAGTTGACGTAATAGAAACCGGAACTCTTTTGATGGCGGGAAGCAAAATGTCGCGACGTGCATTCCAGTGGTTCGCTTTGTTGTTGCTCGGTCCCTGGTTTGGCGGTTGTGTTTCCAAGCCCTCCTTCTCGCCTGGTCCTGCCGATCCGGATGCTCCGACGGAGTTGACGCAGACCGAGTCGGGGCTGAAGTATCGCATCCTCCGCCGCGGCAACGGTTCAAAGCCGCAGGTGTCCGATCGCGTCAAGGTGCACTATGTCGGCACGTTGGACGATGGCACCGAGTTCGACAGTTCTTATCGCAGGGGGCAACCGGCCACTTTTTCGCTGCGCCAAGTGGTGCCCGGATGGACGGAAGGCTTGCAGTTGGTGGAGCGCGGGGGAATGATTGAGCTGGAGATCCCACCGGAGTTGGGTTACGGCTCCACAGGCGCTGGCAGTGACGTCCCTCCCAATGCGACCCTGCACTTTACGGTAGAACTGATTGAAATCTTGTAGTCCATGGACATAGAACGAAAACGCGTTGAGGACGACCTGCGGGGCGTAATCGTCGGCGACGTTTTCTGTGACGAACTGTCGGTTCAGCTCTACGCCAGTGATGCGAGCATCTATCAGGTAGCACCGTTGGGTGTGGTCCGTCCACGCTCGGCTGAAGATGTCGTGGCCTGCGTGCAATATGCGGCCGAGCAGCAGCTAACAATCCATGCTCGCGGGGCAGGCAGCGGTGTAGCCGGTGAATCGCTCGGCCGAGGGCTCGTGCTCGATTTTTCGGTCTACTTGCGGCGTTGGCGGCGCGGCGATCAGGCTCTGGGGCCAGCGTTATCGCCAGAGCCCGGTAGAGTGCGAGTGCAGCCGGGCGTCGTGTTGGCGACTCTCAATCGTGAGTTGGCAGCCGATGGTCGTATCTACGGACCCGATCCCGCAACCCGCAGTGTGACCACGATGGGCAGCGTGTTGGCCGTCGATGCGACCGGTAGCCATTACCTGCGCAGCGGATCGGCGCGAGACACCGTGCGGTCGCTCGAAGTGGTGACCGCTGCGGGAGAGTTGCTGGAGCTCTCATCGCATTCACCGCTGGAGGACTCGGCTGCCGGGCGGTATGCCCGCGGTGTGTGGGAGATTTTCCGGGGACATCGCGATGTGATCGGCCGCGACATGGCGCGGCGCGGGGCGGCGAACGGAATTCGTTTTGACGGGGTCATCGAGCCGTTTGAATCCCTGAATGCCGTACAGCCGACGGCCGAGACGCAGGTGCATTTGGCGAAGCTGCTGACGGGCACTCAAGGAGCCTTCGGGTTGATCACCGAGGCGACTTTGAGGACCGAGCCCTTGGTGGTCAATCGCGGTGTCGCCCTGCTGTTTTTCCGGCGTTTGGATGCAGCGGCTCGCGGGGCCGTCGCAGCCGTCGAACACGGTGTGGTCGCTTGTGATCTGATGGATCGTCGGCTGTTGGAGATCGCTCGCGACACCGAGTGGGCGTTTGCGCGGTTGCTGCCGCGCGACGCCGAAGCGATGGTGTTGGTCGAGCTGCAGGGCGGTTCAATCGCCGAGTTGCGGGCCCGCCTGGCCAATTTAGAAGACGATTTGTGTCAGCGGCGGAAGCTGGCTTTCGCGTCGACGACGACGATGGAGCGTCAGCAACGCGACCTGTACTGGGCGCTCTCGCGACGCGTGATCCCACGGCTGTATCGCGTCAAAGGAGATCAGAGCCCGGTGCCGCTGATCGAAGACGTGTGGGTGCCGCCAGCATCGCTGCCAACAGCGCTGACGGCGATCCATGAAGTGCTGCAGCGATTTCAGGTCACGTCGACGTTGTTCGCGCATGCGGGCCATGGCCAGGTGCACATCCGGCCGTTTCTCAACTTGGCCGCGACGAAGGACATCGAACGGCTGCGGGCGCTGAGCGAGCAAATCGCCGAAGCGGTCTGGGCCTGTGGCGGGTTGCTCGGTGCCGAACACGCCGCTGGTCGCAGCCGGTCGTGGCTGATGCGAAAACAGTACCGCGATGTCTGGCCAGCGATGCTGCAACTGAAGCAGTTATTCGATCCGCACGAACGTCTTAATCCCGGCAAGCTCGTAGCGCTGCAGCCCGAGAAGCCGGATCAGTTTTTGCGTCCGCTGGTGACTGCGATCCAGGTTACGCGCGAAGGTCGCACGCTGATCGAGGCAAACGATCAGGAGGTCGCCGAGGCCGAGGTGCGCGGGCAACCGGTTCGCAACCTGCCGGTGCTGCAACAGTGGGGTGAGGGGCGAGCGATTGAAGACGCCGTGCGCGCCTGCAATGGGTGTGGACGCTGCCGCACCACGGCGCCTGATCAACGTCAGTGTCCGATGTTTCGCATCTTGCCGGTCGAAGAAGCGTCGCCGCGGGCCAAAGCAAACTTGCTGCGCGGTGTGTTGACCGGGACGCTTGACCCGAGCGATCTAGCGCTCGACCGCGCCAAGGAGATCGCGGATCTGTGTTTTGGTTGTCATCAGTGCCGACTGGAGTGTCCCGCTTCGGTCGATATTCCGAAAATTGCCGGTGAGATCAAGGCCCAGTACGTCGCCACCAACGGGCTCAAGCTTTCGGACCTGTTGATGAGTCGCATCGACCGGGTCGCCGCGGTGGCTTCGCGGATGCCGACGCTGGCGAACTACCTGATGCGCAGCCCGCTGTGGCGCTGGGTACTGGAGCGTACGTTCGGAGTCTCGCAGGCACGCGCGCTGCCACCGTTGGCGGAAAAATCGTTCCTCAGCTATGCCGCTGGCCGCCGTTGGCACAAGCCTTCGACGCACGGGGGCGCGAAGGTCGTGTACTTCGTCGATCACTACGCGACCTACCACGATGTTCAGCTCGGAATCGCCTTTGCCGAAGTGCTGTTGCACAACCAGATCGGCGTGTTCGTGCCGTCGCGGCAGTTAGCGAGTGGGATGGCGCGGATCGCGGCGGGTGATTTTCGCGGAGCCAAACGGATCGCTCGTCGCAATGTGCGGATCTTGGCTGATGCGGTCCGCCAGGGTTACACCGTGGTGGCAACTGAGCCCGCGGCTGCCCTGTGCCTCAAACGTGAATACGTGCACCTATTAGGCGATGAAGACGCGCGGACGGTCGCCGAGAACACGATGGAAGCCTGCCAGTACCTCTGGGATCTGCACCAGCAAAATCGGTTGTCGCTGGATTTTGAAACCATTGCTGCCGAAGTTGCTTACCACCAGCCGTGTCACATTCGTGCGATCGATGCTGGGAATGCGGGCCCGCGGCTGATGGAGTTGATTCCGGGGCTGAGTGTCCAGCCGGTCGAGCGCGGCTGTTCGGGGATGGCCGGGACTTGGGGCCTGGAACGCAAGAACTACCGCAACAGCCTGCGGATCGGCTGGCCGCTGATCACCGCGATGCGCAAGCACACCGCGCACGCTGCAGCCACCGAATGCAGCACCTGCAAGATGCAGATCGAACACGGCAGTGGTCGCTCAACTCTGCACCCGATCAAGCTGCTGGCTCACGCTTACGGCCGCTTGCCGGGGTTCGAGAAGGAGTTGCGGATGACGCCGGTGCGGCAAGGGCCGGCGCAACCACAACGGACTCGTGAGCTCGCCCGGGCCAAGGCATGACAGGGAGGAGAGTGCCGGCAACTGACGAGGCCGCCTTACTGCCACAGCCGCGGGTCGCACTGGTAGAACCGCAGCAACAGTTCGAATAGTTCGCTGTGAGCACGCTGCAGGTCATGCGGTTGCTCGAAAAAGCTCTCGCTGCAGACGGCGAAGAACTCGGCGCGGTCGGTCGTGCCATACGGGTCTAATACCGTCGGCCGCCCATGCTGTACATCGTCGATTAGTTGCTGGTATTCGCGCGCCGCAACCTGTTCCCAGCGGGTTTGGTCCTCGGGATGGTTAAACGGGATCGAGCCGGCCATCTCACCGTCCAGCCCGTCGAGGTGATGAGCGAATTCATGGATGACCACATTCTCGCCGGGATGCCGCTGGCCGATCGCCAGCACCTCCGGCCAGGCGAGCACGACTCCACCGTTGTCCCAGGCTTCGCCGGCGTTCACGAACCCATAGGTGTCCCCATCACGCTGAATCTCATGGGGATAGATCAGAATCGCGGTGACGGTGTCAAAGTAGTAGTCCTCGGCGCCCAGCAGCATCACGGCCGCATGACCGGCGATGCGGGTCCGCATCCCATCGCTCACTCGCAACCCTGCGCAGCCTTCCCAGTGCAACTCCGCGATCATCACCGCGACGATCTGTTCCAGCCGCTGGCGGAGCTCCGGTGTTAACCGCTGATAAGCCGGGACGTGCTGCTGCAACAGCGCGCGGCGCGTTGCGTCCAGCGGCTGCCGCAGCAGGCGGCGACGTGTCCAGCGGCGAAACAGCGACAGCATCAAGCGATGATTTCACGGATGACGCGACCATGAACGTCGGTCAAACGGAAGTCACGCCCCGCATACCGATAGGTCAGCCGCTCGTGGTCAAAGCCGAGCAGGTGCAACATCGTGGCATGCAAGTCATGCACGCTGGTCGGGTTTTCGACCGCGCGAAAGCCGAACTCGTCGGTCGCGCCGTACACCGTGCCGCCCTTGATGCCGCCGCCCGCCATCCAGACCGAGAAACCGTAGTGGTTATGATCGCGGCCCTGCTGAGCCGTGCCATTGCCGCTGAGTTCAACCGTTGGCGTCCTGCCGAACTCGCCACCCCAGAGCACCAGCGTGTCCTCGAACATGCCGCGTTGTTTGAGGTCGGTCAGCAGCGCCCCGATCGCCGGATCGAGTTCACCGGCGAGGCGACGATGGTTCGCTTCGATCTGGTCATGATTGTCCCAAGGCTGGCCAGCGCCGTGCCAGAGTTGCACGTATCGCACACCCCGCTCCAGCAACCGGCGGGCGATCAAGGTTTGGCGACCATGCACCCCGCGGCCGTACATCTCCTGAGTCGCTTCGGTTTCATCGGAAATATCGAATGCCTCGCGGGCGTCGCGCTGCATCATGAACGCCAATTCGTAAGCGTGGATCCGCGCATCCAGTCGCGGGTCTTGATGCACGGCACGGTGCTCAGCATTCCACTTGGCGAGTAAATCGAGTTGGCGACGCTGCGCCGATCGCTCGATCTGCGGGTGTTCGATGTTCTCGATCAGTTTGCCCAGCGACTGATGCTTGGAATCCACGAAGGTTCCTTGATAAGCGCCGGGCAAAAACGCTGCTTGCCAATTTTCGGCATCCTTGATCGGCAAGCCGCCGGGGCACATGGCGATGAACCCGGGCAGATTTTGATTCTCGGTCCCCATGCCGTAGAGCACCCAAGAGCCGACGCTCGGCCGTGGCTGAGCCGAGTCGCCGCAGTTCATCAGCATCAGCGATGGCTCATGATTTGGGACCTGAGCGTACATCGAGCGGATCACCGCGATATCGTCGGCATGTTCGGCGGTTCGCGAAAAGATCTCGCTGATCTCCAGTCCCGACTCGCCATAGCGTTGGAACTTGAATGGTGAAGGGAAGGCCGCGCCGGTCTTCCTCTCGGTCGTCAAGGTCTCAGGCAAGCTTTGACCGGCATAGCGAGTGAGCGCCGGTTTGGGATCAAAGGTGTCGACGTGTGACGGTCCACCGTTGAGGAAAAAGTGCACCACGCGTTTAGCGCGGCCCGGGAAATGGGTGGGCCGCTGAGCGAGCGGCAACTGAGATGGCGGCGCTTCGCCAGCTGCGAACGCACAGCCATCGTCCTGCAACAGGTGCATCAGCCCCAGCGCGCCGAGCCCCAGGCCACTGCGCTGCAGCAATTCACGACGGCTGAAATGCCAAAGGTTGGAGTCGCGTGTGGACATGCTTCACCTAGGGGACAAAGAGGAATTCGTTGGTGCACAACAGGACTTGCGCCAGTTGCTCCCAAGGAGTGAGCTGATGAGTACGGGGGCCGCCGAAATCTGCCGCGGCATCCCAGCGGATACTTTGATCCGGCTGCCCTGCTTCAGCAGATACCGGGACACCCACGATCTGGATCGACCACAGGAATTGATCCGAGTTCAGTGTATCGCCGATGTCGACGAGGAAGTCGATCGTTTGCCCGGCAGTGACCCGGAGTGAGTCGACATTCAGTTCGACGGTTTGCTGATGAACCTTGGCTGTGGCGTGCACGCCGGGGGCCTGGGGAGAGCCGAGGATGAAAGCGCGGATGCCATCGCCTGCGGCCGGTTCGTGCTTGAGTGTCGAACGGATTTGCAGTTCGAGATCTGCCGGAGCGGTCCAGCGGCGGACGGCGGCGTGCGAGCGATCATTGCCAGGGTGTCCGCCCTCGGCGGTGAGCTGCACCCAACCGAGTTGTCCATCGGGATACTGCGGGCTGCCTTGCCAGGCCTGGCCGTCAAAATAGGGCAGCGGCGTGAAGCCGGTGGTGTGTCCCTGTTCCTCGGCGATGGCTCCATAACCGTAGCTCCAGTTCGCTTGGAGGGTGTCATCCTCCGCGGCATCATCTGCGATCGGAGTCTCGGCGAGCGTGATGAACTCGGTCGCATCGGCCAATTCCGTTGGCGTGGGGTCACGTCGCAAAACCGCTTGGAATAGTCCGGTAACACGCTCTGCCGGGCTGGCGGTTTCGGCCAGTGAGGCGGCGAGGGACCGCGTTTGCTCGAGCACCAGCGGGTGATTGAGGAAGAACAACGCTTGTTGCGGTGCCGTGGTATCGGCACGCTGAGCCGTGTGCAGGTCGGGATTGGCGAAGTCAAACACTCGCAGCAGGCCCGGCAGGAACTGACGATCGACGAGTCCGTACAGCGTCCGCCGTTTGGGAAACGGTGGCTGCCAGAGTTCCACTGCCTTGCCGCCGACGGTGAGATCGAGTTCGCCAGTGGCCGCGATCAGCGAATCACGCATCTCTTCCACGGAGAGCCGCCGCGGCTTGAAACGCCACAGCCAGCGGTTGTCTGGATCCGTCTCGATGGCTTGGGCTAGGATTTGAGCGTCGCGGGGACCGCTGTCGGATTGCCGGAAGGTCGCTGAGAGTGCGATCCAGCGGTGTAGCTCTTTCAAGCTCCAGCCCTCAGCGACCAGGCGTGAGGCCAGCCAGTCGAGCAGCTGCGGATGCGATGGCGGAGCAGCCCGCAAACCAAAGTCACTCGTGCTGTCGACCAGCGGGCGACCAAAGTATTGAGCCCAGACACGATTGACGAGCACCCGCGCCGTCAGCGGGTTCTGCGGGTCGATGATTTTTTGGGCCAGTTCCAGTCGACCGCTGCCGACCGCAAAGGGTTGCGGTTCGCCGGAGGAGAGCAGGGTGAGAAAGTGCCGCGGCACCTGCTCGTCTTTGAGCAGCGGATTGCCGCGGCGAAACACGCGCGGTTCGACGGGCACGGCGCGATCGACGAGGATCCGCGCCCGCCGGTCCTGACCGGCTTGAATGGCCCAGCGATCGACTTCGCTCTGCAGTCGCCAAAGCTGTTCACAACTGGCAGTGTCGACCAGGCGTTCGATTTCTACGATCGGTAGGTCTGGAATCTCGCAGGGCGACTCCGACCCGTACAGCACGGGCAACAGCGCGGCGAGCGATTCATCCTTAGCTTTCGGCTCCGCATCTGCCTCGCCGGAAGCCGCTGACTGGGCAGCTTCGGCGGCTTGACGTACTTCGCTCAGCAGCTTGCCGTAGATCTCCGCAACCTGCCGCAGCGATTCTGGCGGCGTCCGGAAGGCGGCTGCGACCCGAGGATGGACTTCCGCCGCGTCAGCGGACTGCAACTGTTCACAAACCGCACCCGCCTGGCTGGCAAACTCCGCCTCGGGCAGATCGCCCAAGGCGACCAAGCGGTGCCACGCCGCAAACACCGGATCGCGGCGCTGCTTGGCCTGCGCCAAATAGGTTTCCCAGCGGTGGACGATCGTTGGCAACAGATCCGTCTTCTGAAAGATCTGGTCAAAGCTTTCGGCTGGGTATTTTTCGAGTTCAAACTGGGCGGCAAGGTAATCGCCGATGCGCTCGCGGATCCGGTCCGACGTTTCACGCCGCGCCTGGGCTCGAGCATCCTCCAGTGCCTGTTGACGCTTCTGTAACTCTGTCAGATAGGCGGCGTCGAGTTCCTCGGGGGCACACAGCGATTGCTCGCGTTCGGCGCTGCTGGCAAACACGCCATAGAGTGAGTAGTAGTCTTTGATGGGGATCGGATCGAACTTATGGTCATGGCAACGGGCGCAGCTGACGGTCAGCCCGAGCATGCCGCGCGAGACGACGTCGATTCGGTCATCGATGATGTCATGGGGGACACCCAGAAATCGTCGGCCGAGTGTGAGGAAGCCCATCGCCGCCAAATCATTCTGATCGGTCGCGACCTGGTCGGCAGCGAGTTGCAACAATAAGAACTCGTTGTAAGGTCGGTCCTGATTGAATGCTTGCACGACCCAGTCACGATACGACCAGGCGTGAGTCCAAAACCGTTCTTCGCGCGCGTAGACATAACCTTTGGAGTCCGAGTACCGAGCTACATCGAGCCAGTGCCGCGCCCACTGTTGGCCATATTGCGGTGAGGCGAGCAGTTCTTCGATCAGCCGCTCATAGGCCAGAGGATCGGTCGACTGCACGAATTGTTCGATCTGTTCCTGCGAAGGTGGTAGGCCGGTCAGCACATAGCTGGCGCGGCGGATCAGCGTGCGGCGATCGGCTTCAGGGGAAGGGGCGAGTTGACGTGCCTCAAGTTCAGCGAGCACAAAAGCATCGACCGGCGTGCGGACCCAATCGGGCTGTTGCACCGGTGGCAGCGGTGATTCGACGACGGGTTGAAATGCCCAGTGTTCGCGGGCTTGCTGCGCCGCCTGTTGTTCGGGAATCGGAATCGAATCCGGCCAAGGGGCACCGATTTCGACCCAGCGGACCAGCGTCGCGATCTGAGCCGGTTTGAGCGGCTCGTCCGGTGGCATTTCCATTCCGCCTTCACGCCGGACTGCTTGGATCAGCAGGCTCTCATGGGGGGCGTGTGGAATCACGATCGGCGCCGAGTCGCTGCCAGCAGAGATGCTGTGCCAGGAATCGAGCCGCAGACCGCCGAACTGTTTTTCGCTGCCGTGGCAACTGCTGCAGTGTTCGGCGAGGATTGGGCGGACCTCTTTTTCAAAGAACTCTTCGGCGTCGCTGTCCGCTGCGGCGGCCGCAGTGGCGTTCAGCGAAACCGTGGCGTAACCCAACGCCAATACAATCATCAGCCACGCAGGGCGGGGGAGAGAAGTATTCATCAGTCGCCGCGGCGAGTTGCCGCAACCGCCAAGGAAGGAAAGGGGGCAGGAACGGGAGGGGACCGTGCTCACCATCATAACAACCTGCGAGTGGCAAGCGGAAACTGGTGGCTGCTAAAGCGACGGCCGGTAACTCGGTAGCCTGATTCTGGAACAAGGTTTGCGGCGGGCTGGTTTCCGTCATTCCCCTTCCTGGGCTCACGAGGCACACCGTGTTTGCGTTTTATTCCAACCAGCTTGGCTGCCTGGGCTCGATTGCGGTGTCGGTCGTGGCCACGCTGTTGCTGGTATTGCTGATGCGGGGTTGCAGCTGATCTTGCGGCGGTGGCCTTACCGCTGCGGTGGGTAGCCGCAGCCTCAGCCACGCGATCTCCTCTTGCCAGCGGTTCGGCGGCGAGCAAGATGGTGAACCAATGAAACATGCCTTGTTGTGCGTGTTGAGCGATTGGTTATCCAGTTCAGGGAGTTCTCCGTTATGTCCCGACCCCATGCGCATTCCTTCCGGCCGACGCGCCGTCACTTTTTGCAGATCGGCTTGGCCGTGCCGGCAGTGCATCTGCTGGGTTCTGCCAGTCGTGCTGCTTCGCCCAACGGTAAGCTCCGCACCGCGCACATCGGCGTCGGTGGAATGGGCGCCGCGGACTTAGGTTCGATCGCTTCGCACAAACAAGTTGAAGTAGCGGCACTGTGCGACGTCGATGCTGATCGGCTTGGCTCGGCCAAGCAGCAGCATGCGGGCGCAAAAACCTTCCGGGACTACCGTGAGATGCTCGCGGAGTTCGGCGATGGAATCGATGCGGTGGTGATCTCGACACCCGACCACACGCACGCGCCGGCCACGATGCTGGCGATGCAACTGGGCAAGCCGGTGTACTGCCAAAAGCCGCTGACGCACGAGGTGTACGAAGCGCGGCAGTTGCGGTTGGTTGCCGAGCAGAAGGGCATCATCTCGCAGATGGGGATTCAGGTGCATTCCAGTGCCCCCTATCGCCGCGCCGTCAAAATCATCCAGAGCGGTGCGATCGGCCCGGTCAGCCAAGTGCTCGCTTGGTCCAATAAGAACTGGGGTTATGACGGCGGCAAGCTGACCAATGTCCAGCCGGTGCCGGCATCGCTGGACTGGGATCTGTGGTTGGGCACCGCTGCTAAGCGCCCGTATGTGCCTTCGGCCTACCATCCGGGCAACTGGCGGAAGCTGATCGATTTCGGCACCGGCACGCTCGGCGACATGGGCGTGCACATCTTCGACACACCCTATGCGGCATTGGAACTGACCGCACCCCGCTGGGCGAAAACGACCTGTCGACCGCCAACCCACGTGGGGCATCCAGAAACCAATGTGGTGCAGTACGAGTTCCCGGCTACGCCGCATACCGCCGAGTCGCTGCTGTGGACGTGGTTCGACGGCTCCGCCGCGCCGCCAAAATGGTCCGATCTCAATCTGAAGTTGCCGGCCGATTGGAAGCTCGATTCGCTGCAGTTGCCTGATCAGGGGGCGCTGTTTGTGGGCGAAGACGGGCTGATGCTGTTGCCGCACGTCGGTGAGCCGGTGTTGCTACCCGAAGCCAAATTCGCGGGCAAACCGCGGCCCGAGGTCGAGAACGGAAACCACTACCATCAGTGGGTCGACGCCTGTCTGGGTGAAGGCCGCACCAGTGCCGACTTCAACTACGCCGGACCGCTGACCGAAGCGCTGCTGTTGGGAGTTGTCGCCAACCGTTTCCCCGACACGAAGCTGCAGTGGGATGCTGAAAACCTGCGCGTCACGAATCTCGAGGAGGCCAACGCGCTGCTCAAACGCGATTACCGTCCCGAGTTCGCCGTCGAAGGCCTGTAGATAACTCGTAGTGACCTGATCAGCGACCACAGGTGCGCGGGCGGTCAGCCGCCCGCTGCAGCACCGGGAGGGCTTCGGTTTGTGGTCGCACCCGCCGACGGAGGTCGGCTAAGCGTTTCAGATCGTCGCGTTACCGGCGTGCTTGCACGGAACACCGCGGTGCATGAGTCCCAAGCAGGCGAGCGGCGTTCAACAGCAGATTGACCAGCGCAGCGTTCGTTCGGTCTCGGAGCGACGTTGCATGAACTGCTGACCGGCCGAGCGGCATTGGCTGGTCAGACGCCTCATGAAGTGATCGAGCAGATTTTTACTCCTGACTTGGTGCCGCTCCGGCACCTCGCCCCCGCGATACCACGAGATTCGGAAACCGTGGTCCTAAGGTGTCTGGAGAGCGGTCGCTGCCGTCGGTACCGCGATGCAGAAACGC
>CALELC010000455.1 GCA_937904535.1 uncultured Planctomycetaceae bacterium | reverse complement strand
CGTTGTCAGCGATGAACGGGGCGATGATATCGAACGTTTGGAGCCTGCGGTGTCTGCTTGCCGACGTTGGGGGATGCCGGTCTACGTGATCGGTTCTCCGGCGCCGTTTGGCCGCGAGCACACACTGATCAAGTACGTCGATCCCGATCCCCAATACGATCAAACGCCGCAGTGGGCGCAGGTCGATCAGGGCCCCGAGTCGTTCATGCCCGAACAGGTGCGGATCGGTTTCAGCGGCAATTTTCAGGATGAGCCGGTCATTGACTCCGGCTTTGGGCCTTATGGCTTGACGCGTTTGGCAGTGGAAACCGGTGGGATCTTTTTCACCGTGCATCCCAACCGCAACGTCAATCGCGACATCAGCCGCGGAGAGATCGATCCGTTTGCAGCCGACCTGCGGCGATTCTTCGACCCCAACGTGATGGCGCGGTATCGGCCTGATTACCTGTCGCCACAGGACTACGAGAAACGGCTCAAGGCGAGTCCGTTGCGGACGGCGTTGGTGTCTGCCGCCGTGCAGACGGTGCCCGCGCTCGAGCGGCCGCAGATGCGATTCGTCAGGCGGTCCGAAGCGCAACTGGCAACCGAGCTGACCCGCGCCCAGCAGGACGCCGCGAAGCTGGAACCGACGCTGGTGCGGCTGGCCGCGATCCTTGAACCGGGGCTGAAGGTGCGACAGTCGGAGACGGTTCCGCGGTGGCGGGCCGGGTACGATCTGGCGATGGGCCGAGTGCTCGCCCAGAAGGTGCGCACCGAGACCTACAATGCGATGTTGGCCAAAGCCAAACGCGGGATGCCGTTCAGCAACGACAAGAACAACACCTGGGTGATCGCCCCGGACGACGAGATCAGTGTCGGTAGCAGATGGGAACGCGAAGCAGCATTGGCCAAAGAACTGCTGCAGGACGTTGTCCAACAGCACGCGGGTACGCCTTGGGCGCACCTGGCCAGTGAAGAACTCAAGGTGCCTTTAGGCTGGCGGTGGAACGAAGACTACACCGATTTAGCGCCGCCAGCGCCGCAGCGACCAGGCAATAACAACAATAACAATCCGCCACCGAGCGACGATCAGCGGCGGATGCTCGCCAAACCACCCACGCGGCCAGTTCCCAAGCTTTGATCGAAGGGGCTAACGGCCTCTGCGTGTCGGCTGCCTCGGTTGTAAGTCGCCTGGCGAGCCAGCGGCAGCCGCGAAACACAGACCACTTCAAGCCCCAACCCCGGTCTCAGAGTTGCGACGCGGCGAACGTGTCACCTTGATTGACGTCGCCGGTTTCAAGTCCCAGACGGAACCAACGCAGCCGCTGGTCGCTGGTGCCATGGGTAAACGATTCCGGAACGACGGCACCGCCGCTACGGCGTTGCAACGTATCGTCGCCGATCGCCGTAGCTGCCCGCAGCGCTTCCTCAACGTCGCCGGGCTCGATGATGTTCTTCATCCGATGAGCGTGGTGCAGAGCGACACCAGCGAAGAAGTCGGCCTGAAGTTCCAGGCGAACCGACATTTCGTTGTATTCTTCCTTGCTGAGCGTGCGCCGGGCCTGCTCCATCCTCTCCATCATGCCCAGCAGGTTTTGCACATGATGGCCGACCTCGTGGGCGATGACGTAGGCGCAGGCGAGGTCGCCGGGGGCCCCTAACTGCTCATCAAGTTGGTTGAAGAACGTCGTATCGAGATAGAGTTTGCTATCGAGCGGGCAGTAGCACGGTCCGGTCGCCGCTTGGGCAAAGCCGCAGGCTGAATCGACCGTGCCGCTGAACAGCACCAGCGTCGGTTCGCGATAACGGCGCCCCTGTTCGGTGAACAGACGGTTCCACACGTCTTCGGTGTCTTTCAGAACGACCTTGGCGAACTCACCGCGCTCGACCTCGTCCGGAGATAGCTCGATCGCTTCGTCACCACCGGGTTGTACCGCTGGTCCACCGGCCTGTCGTAGGACCACTTGGGGGTCACCACCTAACAGCGCAACCACCACTGCCAAAACGATCACGCCGAGGCCACCTCCGACCGCCATGGGTGCTCGAGAGCGCCGCCGGTCCTCCACGTTGCTGCTTGTCGCCCGCCCTTGCCAACGCATCGCTCGACACTCCTTCAGTGGCTGCTTGATTGCGGCGATACCCAGTCGTAACGCGATGGATCGCCGATACTCTGATCCGTTTGCTAACGCTGCAGATCAGTGTAGCACTGCCGCGTCAAGCGGCTAGCATTTGCTTGGGGAGCGGCGGAGAGACGCTACTTCTCGACATTACGGAGCCGCTGATTTTCCGGCAGCGGCGCCTGCTTTGGCCCGCTCGATGGCAAAGTCGACCAACGGCTGGCAGCGGAAAAATCCTTCCCAGAACGAGTGTCCTTGTCCCGGAGCGACAATCAACTGGACCGCATCGCTGGCCCCGTGATCGCGATAACGCGCGGCCAGCGTGGCAGAGTTGGGCTCCAGCGGTACAACCTGGTCGTCGTCGCCGTGAACGATGCACACCGGGATGCGAGCTTCCGCCAAACGGTCGATGCGGGCGATCGGATTATGCTGTGGCAATGCCGCCTCGAGTTCCGCAGGAGTCATCTCATAGGCCGGTGCCGCCCGCTCCAAGCCCGGGTAGGTACGCAGGTCGAACACAGGATAGATGCCCGCGATTCCTGCGACGTGTTCGGGATGCGCGATGGCCCAGCTGCTAGCCCACAGGCCCCCGCGACTGCGACCGAGCAAGCACGGCTTGGCGGCAAATTGGCGATGAGTGGTCAATTCCTCATACAGCGCCGTCATCAATGCTTGGCCACGTGGACTGCCATAGGCTTCACCGGCGTCAATGCCCGCGACAGCGACACCAGCCGCCAGAAATTGCTCGTGCATCCAACGTTCGTGGTGATCTGGATAGGCTGGTAAGGTTGGCCCATACAGGATCCATGGCTGCGGCGACTGCCGCAATTCTTCCGGCGGCAACAAGATGAACGCTGGCCGACCAGCAACCTCGAGCGTCTCACCCGGGAGGTTCAAGTTGCTCAGCGGACCTGCGGCTTGGCTAGAAGTTGTGGCGAGCGGCCCTGCGGCGACTCCAACGGCGAACGCTGTCAGCAGGCAGCGGAACAGGGGGCTCAGGCTACGGACCAACATCAGCGTGTACTCCTTCTGAGATTTCGGTGGGGCTGGCATTCTAATTGCTTGTCCCGGTTCAGCGTACAGGACGATCGTTCGGACAACACCACTTGTGACATGAGGGACTTGCCATGGCCATTTCAACATTGTTGAAGGGTTTAGGGCTCGGTGCGGGGCTGATGTATTTTGCTGATCCGAACTCCGGACGCCGACGCCGCGCTCGAGTACTGGATCAGTGGGATCATGCGGTTCATAGCACTCAGGATTTCCTCGACAAGGCACAGCGTGATGCGACCAATCGTGCGACTGGGCTCGTCGCGCAGTCGAGATCGCTGCTGTCGCAAGACGCCGCGAATGACGATGTCGTTACCGCTCGTGTTCGTTCCAAGCTTGGTCGGTACGTCTCCCAGCCGCGGGCGATTGCCGTGGAGACTCACCTGGGTCGAGTAACGCTCAGCGGGAGTGTTCCGGAGCACGAAGTCGGCGATCTGCTGCAGGCGATCTGCTCGGTCAGCGGCGTCCGCGAAGTCGAAAATCGGCTGGCGGTTCAGCAACGGGCCCGACAACGATCGCTAGCCGCCCGCGGAATGCAGCAGCAAGACGATTGCGACCAGAGTTTCTGGGAAAGCAACTGGAACCCCTCGACGCGTGCGATGGGACAGTTAGCCGGAGCGATGTTGATGAGCCGTTGCCTGGTCAGCAACAGCCTGACGTCAAAATTATTGGGAACTGTTGGCCTGGGCCTGTTTATCAGGTCGACCACCAACCGCACCTTCGGGCAATTGCTGGGCACTGCCGAACACCTTCAACCGATGCGGTTCCAGCGCACGGTGACGATCAACGCCCCGGTTGAGAAGGTCTGGGATTTTCTGTCGGACTTTGAAGAGGTTGCTCGCTTCTTGCCGGGAGCGAGCAAAGTCCAGAATCTGGGCAACGGGCTGTATCGCTGGGCGATGGTGTTGCCTGGCGGTCAAGAACTCGAACTCGAGGAACGCGTGACCGAGTGGGTTCCCCAGGAGCGACTCTCGTGGGAAAGTTGTGCTCAACAGCCGCTTTGCTACCAAGGCACACTGACCCTGCAAAGTGACGACCCCGATTCGACCCGGGTTCACCTCTGCCTGGACTATGTTTTGCCGGGTGGAGCACTTGGGGCGGCCGTTGCGGGACTGTTTGGTGCTGATCCCAAGGGCTTGTTCCAACAGGCGATGCTGCGGATCAAACCGTTCTTGGAAACCGGCAATCTGCCGCACGACGTGCG
>CALELC010000454.1 GCA_937904535.1 uncultured Planctomycetaceae bacterium | reverse complement strand
GCAGATGAGCTTGATCGGACTTGTCTGGCATCTGCACCCGTCGCCATGAGCCGTGGTAGCCTTCCTGCATCCAAGCAATACCGACGTCAAGTTTGATTTGTGCCAGCCCGTGTTCGTTTGCAAACTCAACGAGCGACAGCCAAATCGAGTCCCAACATCGATCCCCCTGCAGCTGAATGGCGCGGTGGTGACAGTCGCGTTCGCCTGGACGCCCACGGGTGATCAGCGAACTGCCGAAATGGGACAGTTGGGAGACCAGCATACGCAATTCCGCGCTGCCAAACGAGCCGGTGAATACCAGTAAGCCCAGCACCATTAACATCCCGCTGACGGCGATCCACTGCTGATTGAGATGGACACTTAGGATTGCCGCCGAGGTGCTGATCCCGCACAGCACCGCTACCACCAACAGCATCATCCGGTGCGAAAAACGGTCGAGCAGCCGGTGGTGCAAGTGGCCGCGGTCGGTCGCAAAGATCCCGCGTCCGGTCAGCACGCGGCGAAGAATAGCCACTGCGGAATCGAACAGTGGCAAGGTAAGGACCATCATCGGAGCGAACGACACCAAGGCCGACCCTTTGACGGCGCCCCAAATCGAAATCACACCAATCAGCAGCCCGATGACCATGCTGCCGGCGTCGCCGAGATAAATGGTTGCCGGCGGCCGGTTGTAAAACAGAAAGCCGATCAATGAGCCAGCAAGTGCCGCAGCGACCAAGGCTCCCACGGGATTACCGGTCTGCACACAAAGCACCGCTAGTCCGCCGCTGATGATCGCGCCGACGGTCGACGCCATCGCATCGGCACCATCCAACAGGTTGAGCGCATTGATGGCCGCCAACAACCACAAGACGGTAACCGGGTAAGCGAAAATGCCGAGGCTGATGTGCTGGCCGAACAAATTAAAGCTGCGAACCACCGTGCCGCCACCGACGATAGACACCACCACCAGAATCTGCAGCAACAACTTTTGGCGTCCGCGGAGAGCGATCGCATCGTCCATCAATCCGACGAGCATCAGCACGCCCGCGGCGACGAACAGAATCAGCCACTGGTTCATGGGCACAGAGTTCTCAGGCGCCCCCCGATGCGGAGTCGTCAGTGGGGACGAATCAGCACCGGTTCGATCGATGCCTGCGCCGGCAACCTCGAATTCAGGAAGCAGGTTGGTTCCCCACCACTGATCGGCATTCACGAGCAGAGCAAACATGATCGCGATCGACAGAAATACCGCCAAACCTCCGCCAAGCGAGACCGCCTGTTCGTGAAGTTTGCGTTCCTTGTCGGGTCGGTCGACAATTCCCCAATGTCGAAAAGTCGCCCGTACGATCGGCACCAGGAGGGCCGACAGGAGACAGCTGCCAATGATCGAGATGACGACTAACTGTGCCATATTTAAACGCCTCAGTCCGTGCAGGGATGCGGGACTGAACAAGGATGCGAGGCTCGAGATGATCCAAAAAAGGCGTCGACGCCATAGCTTTAACAAGCTGCCCAAACTGCGCCGACTACCATTTTACGTTATTCGGCAATCTTTGCCGCAAAATAGCTGCCGAAACCAGGGAACGAATGGTTATGGCAGATTAAGTTCCATCACGGTTTCTAAAGTGGTTCAGATAAAACCGAACACCGGAGCTGTTTGCCGCAGGGTGTTTCCCACTGCTATCTGCGCCCCGGTCGATTCGGAACGCTTCGCCAACGGGAACAGCCAGTTACCTGTCAGCCGGCAAATGAGTGGCCTCCTGTGTTCGTGAAGCTCACCGACGTCCGAAAATCTCCTGAACGTCGCTGATGTTGAACCGCCCAAGCCTCTTCTGCTGAAAGCGCAAATCACTAGGCAATCCTCCTGCGTTAAGTTGACGCGGCGTGTTTTCCATTCACTTTGACGACTGCGGCATCAATGTAGTCACGAGTGTTTCAAAGGAAAGAATTAGCCCTTTCCCCCCCGGAGATGGTTTTTTATCGAGGGACGTGCAACGAACAGTGTCGATGCGGATTGCTGTCATAATGGCCATTGTGTTACCCAAGTGCTTACTGCCACCGTCGGCTGGACAACCACCACCGGCGGCTTACCGAGGTTGCCAGCCTCTCTTTTCAATCACTTCCAACCACCGGCCAATCTGCACCCGGCGCGAAAACTGGCGGTGGTAAACCTCTAAACACCGCTGCCGTAGTTCGCTCATCGATTCAGGTTCAACCGCGAGCCGCCGCAGGCGATCGGTCACGTCATCGAGCGTTTGTTCGTTGAGAATCCAGCCGACACCGTGTTCCTCGATCCAACGGGCAATTGCCGAATCCGCAGAGCCAGCAAACAGCACCGGACGGCCCGCGGCTAAGGCTCCAAAGAACTTGCTCGGCACCACTGCGCCAGTCCAGTTGTCTCGCAGTGCCACCAGATGGATGTCGGCGGCGGTCAACCTCGCCGCTAATCGCCGCTCGTCCGCGAAGCTGGCGAAGCGGATGTTGCGGTCCGCCAGTGTCACCGCCGATTGCACCGCGTGCAGGCCCGGACCGCGACCGGCCAAGCAGAGACTCACCTGATCGTGACGTAACCGCCGTGCGAGCGTCAAAACGCTTTCAAATCCATGAGCACGACCAAAGTTGCCGCTGTACAGCAGTCCCAAATGGCAATCACCAAACAAGTCCTGGCGCACCTCAGGGTCGGCTGCAAGCAACGCTGGCGGCTCGACGAGCGACCACGGAACCAGGGTTGCATATCGCCCCGATCGCCAGCTGGTTTGGGATCTGCCACCGAGAATGCTGACCTCATCCACCTTTGTCGCCGGCCGCAGAGCGGTGCCAGTCGCCTCTCCGTCGCCTCGCAGCAAAGAGGCATCAACAGCTAACGCCGCTTCGTCGTCGGCCCAGCAGCGAGCCAGCCAATCGTCATCATCCGCCGTCACCGGGGAAGTGGCTGCATCGGGACACCTGGGTGTGTACTGGTCCGTGCATAACGGAGTAAGTTCGTCACCCGCCGCTTCCTGCAATAGTCGCCGCATGCAGATGCCGAGGTCGGCGATCACATCGCAGCGGCGGTAGGCGACCTGCAGCAGTCGGTTCAGCAATCTCACTGGCAGTGCTTGTTGGTCCAGCATGCCTTCGGCGACTGCCGCATGGGGGTAGAGATCGTGGCACCAGTGAATGATCGTCGAACTGGGGCGAAACAGCCGCCATGTAATGGCAATGAGAACCGCCAGCACTGGGTCGGTTCCGATGATGACCACTTCGTTGCCGCGTCGCGGAGTCATCAACGCTCGCCAGCTCCAGCCCAGCAGCATGCACAGCGTGTTTCCCAATCGGCCAAGCGGCTTGTGCTGCGGCCAGTTCGGCCGTGAAATCCGACGGATCTCGCCACCTGCCCAGGTTTCATGCCGGGGCAAGATGACATGCGGGTTGTGGCAGCTACGATTCGACGGCATCGCCGTCACGGCGTAGCCAGCCGCCGTCAGTTCTTCGGCGAGATCTGAGTACAGACGTGCGCTGACGACATCGTCTGGATAGAAGAAGTGGTAGAGGAGGTAGACTGAATTGGCTGAACGCATCGGCACCTGTACCCATTTAAACAGATGTTCTTTGGCAGCATCAGCCGCCCCTCGCGTGCAGCTCGCCGTCGAAAGAAGCAGCGGTGGGCGGATGTGCAGTTCGCGTGCCAGAGCCGGCTTTTCATCACAGCCTGGAGTTAGCTCATTGGCTTAACCTGCATCCTTTCATCGGTTTACGTTCCAAAGAAAAGTTGCTAGCAACCGTGGTTTGAGAACTCTTGGAACGTAGACTCCCGCTGCGTGGCTACCGCAGAAGCTCAGCATGAGCCTAGATCGAAACCAGTGAGAACAG
>CALELC010000453.1 GCA_937904535.1 uncultured Planctomycetaceae bacterium | reverse complement strand
AAAACTCAAGCCCCCAAAAATCGATTTATTCACATCCTAGGAGCGGTCGGCGACCTTTGTGGCCGCTGGCTCCGCGATCGGACCGTACGGATGCTGGTCGGCACAAGCACTCCGACCGGCGGAGCGGTCGGCGACATACAGTCAATAACCAATGACCGGTAGCTTACACTCCGCTCAATTTCTTGAGTGCCACGATGAGAGCCTGCGTCCCGCTGCGGCCATGGCCCTGCGCGGCGACGGCGTTGTACAGCTGACTCACGAGCGCCAAACCCGGCAGCGCGATCTTCATGCGAGCGGCTTCATCCAGCGCGATCTGCATGTCTTTGATGAAATGCTCGACGTAAAAACCGGGAGCATAATCCCCGGCCACGATCCGCGGAGCAAGGTTGCTTAGCGACCAACTGTTTGCCGCCCCGGAACTGACCGATTGCAGCACGGTGTTGACGTCCAGCCCTGCCCGCTGCGCATACAGCAGCGCTTCGCAGACGCCAATCATGCTGGCTGCCACCAAGGTCTGATTGACCATTTTGGTGTGCTGGCCCGAGCCTGCGTGGCCCTGATAGATGACCGTCTTGCCCATCAGCAGCAACAGCGGCCGAACTTTCTCGAAGATCTCGCGTTCGCCGCCGACCATGATCGATAACGTGCCCGCTTTTGCCCCGATGTCGCCGCCACTGACCGGAGCATCCAGCGCATGGCCGCCAGCGCGGCGCACCGCCTGCTCGATTTCGACTGCCAGACTGGGCTGACTGGTGGTCATGTCAACAATGATGCCGCCACGACGCAGACCGCTGATTACTGACGGATCGTCAGGCTCGGCTCCCAAGATCACTTCGCGAACGTCGCTCGGGTACCCAACCATCGTAAACACGACCGGGCACTGCTGAGCAATTGCCTGCGGGGAATCCGCCAACGCAGCTCCGTGCTGCACCAGCGACTGTGCCTTCTCCGGCGAGCGATTGTAGACGAGCAACCGGTAGCCTGCTGCCAGCAGGTGTCCGGCCATGCTGTGTCCCATCACGCCGGTACCGATCCAGCCGATGGTCGTGTCTTTTGGTTCTAAGGAACTGTCCGATATCGATGTTTCAGCGTTCACCAGCGATGCTCCGGCCGGGCCAGGATCTCATGCAGCAACATCGCGTTTCGCAGGCCATGCGGCGTTTTCAGCGCTTCATGCAACTCGAACATTGCCTCGGACTGGACCGGCGCCGCCGCGGCCACGGTCGTAATCGAAGCGGCAGGGATCGAGCGGGCAGGGGCCGACGCCGCCGCACGTTGTACCTGCGATTTGGCAGCCGCTCGTTCAGCGCGCTTGAGTCGCTTTGTCAGTGAGCTCTGCTGCTGCCGGGCAGCGACGTCGCGCATCGCTTGAGCCGAAGCTTGCGCTTCGCGCAGTTCAGCGAGTTTCCGCGTCATCGGCTCCTCGACGACTTCGGCGATGACCAGGTCATCGTCCTCAGCCCGGGCTTGGGGCAAACGTTCGCGCCGCGCGTCGGAGTACTCGGGCCGCTGGGGCGGAGCCGCCGCAGGTGCCGGTCGATTGGCCTGCCGGGCCTGTCTCCGTTCGGCCGCTCGCCGCAGAAAATCTTCGATGTCACCGCTCATCCATCCACCCTCGCTGAACGTCTTATTCGGGCTGCTGAAAATCACCAGATCCGCATTTGATCCGCAGTCAGCGGATCGTACATCTCCTACGTTACACCAACTGGACGTGGAGTATACCGCGCGACGCCAGCAAAGCAGAGGTAACCGCACACCACTAGCGTTTGGCTTGACGACCGCCCAGAATGGAAGGCGACACTATGGTGGCTGCGTATTGCGCGTCACCCTCGTCTACCGGGAAAGGAGAGGCCTGTCATGGGTTCCGTACCGACGCCCCGCTCATTGCAATTACCGGTCTCGCTTCAACAACAATTGGCGGACTACCGCCGAGCGGTTTGGCGGATCAAAACCACGGAAGCCGTTGCTGTGACATGTACGGGGCTGGCAACCGCCTTCCTGACGCTGTTTGTGCTCGATCGTGTGATCGACACGCCCCACGCAATCCGCTGGGCCATCTTCTTCGCCGCCTGTGTTGCCGGCGCGGTGCTGCCACTGCAGTTGCACCGCTGGGTTTGGCGATACCGTCGCCCCGACCAGTTGGCTCGCCTGCTGTCGCGTCGCCTGCCTCGACTCGGCGACCAGTTGCTCGGGGTGATCGAACTGGTTCGCAGTCCGTCGGAGCAACTGCGTTCGCCAGCCCTCTGCCAGGCGGCCGTTGCCCAGGTCGCTCAAGAGACGCAGGGGCGCGATCTGCAGGTTGCCACGCCGCCTGCACGCCACCGGTTGTGGCTTACGGTGGCAACGCTTGTTGGACTGCTCGCGGTTGGGTTAGCGGGATGGTTTCCGGCCGCGGCAAGCAACACGGCGCTGCGGCTAGCTACCCCCTGGCGCGACATTCCTCGCTATACCTTTGTCCGCTTTGATCCGCTGCCCGAGCGTTTGATCGTGCCGCACGGAGAACCGCTGGACCTGGTCGTTCGACTGAGTGAATCCACACGGCGCTATCCGCTCACCGGTTTGTTACAACTCGGCAACAGCGATCCGCAGCGGGCACCGATGCAGAGTTCTGCCGAGTATGCCTTCAACCTGCCAGCGCTGGTCCAGCCAACCGACCTGCGGGTGCGAATCGGCGATGCGATTCAGCGGCTGCGAGTCGAGCCGACGCTGCGGCCGGAACTGACAGCGATCGAGGCTCAGGTGTCTTTGCCCGAATACCTGCAGCGTCAGGGCCAGCAGCAACTGGATGTTCGCGGCGGCGCGGTTTCGCTAGTCAAAGGCTCGGAAGCGGTATTCGCCGTGACAGCGAACCGCAATCTAGCGGTGGGCCGAGTCGATCAGCAGGTCCACCCGCCGCAGGGCGCAAAGATCATCAGTCCGGCACTCACGGTCGATGCGACGCGGACGCTGGAGTTTGACTGGCAAGACGAACTGGGACTTAGCGGCCGAGATCCGCTGCGCGTCACCATTTCGGCGCGCGAGGATCAGTCCCCTGCCGTCGTCGTCGAAGGCCTGCCGCGCCGCCGCGTGGTACTCGATTCCGAGCAACTGACATTTCAGGTACAGGCCCGCGACGATTTCGGTGTCCACCGTGTTGGTGTGGCTTTTCAGGGGG
>CALELC010000452.1 GCA_937904535.1 uncultured Planctomycetaceae bacterium | reverse complement strand
ATGAAGTTGCAGGACGCGTCCGGAGCTTGGGGAGCGTCCGACGCCTCGCTCAACTCGGCTCCAGTGTCGACAGCGTTCGCAGTCTTGTTTCTGATCCGCAGCACCAAACGCGCGATTGCCACGGCCAGCCAAGGCACGGTCGCCGGCGGATACAAGTTACCCGACGACACGTCGAAGATCGTCGTCAGCGGCACGCAGATCAAAGGGGAGCCGGTCGCGGCGGCGGTAACCGATCTGCTCAGCCTGCTCGAAGAAGGCGTGGGCGATCAATTTGATCAACAATCGATTCCCGAAGACTTGCAGCTCGAAAAAGATCCGGCTCGCCGGCGGCAACAGCTTGATCGCCTGGAGCGACTGGTCCGCGGTAGCCGCTCATGGCAGGCCCGACGCGTGGCGGCGAAATTGCTCGGCACCAGCGACGATCTGTCGGTGGTGCCGTCGCTGATTTACGCACTAAGCGATCCGGATACCGTCGTGCGACGCTCAGCGGTCGAAGGCCTGCGTTTTATCAGCCGCCGGTTCAACGACTTTGATATGCCCGATAAGCCGGACGCACAGGAGATCCGCAAGGCTCAGCAGCAGTGGCGCCAGTGGTATCAGTCGATTTACCCGGGCTACGTGTTTCTCGATGCTGAGTAGTAAGTTGTCGATGCTAGAGGAAACCACCGCCGTTGCCGCGGATGGCGTTGCCGACGGTGCCCCCTGGGATCGAGCGCAGCTCCGCAGCTTCTTCGATCGCCTAGCGACGATTCCCCGCAACCGTGCCTCTCAAGGCTATCAAGAGCTGCTGCTTGAAGAATTGAGATTCTACATCCAGCCGGGGATGCGAATTCTTGAGATCGGTTGTTCAACCGGCGAGCTTCTCGCCGGTCTCGACCCTGCTTCCGGCGCAGGTGTCGACTTTAGTGGCGAGATGATCCGTGTCGCTCAACAGCGACATGCCGACAAGCCACTGACATTCTATCAGCAGGCCGCTGAAACGTTGGAATTAGATGAAGAGCCATTCGATTACATCATCATCTCGGACACGCTGACATTTCTAGAAGACATTTTAGCGCTGTTTCGCCGCCTGCGTCCCTTATGCCACCCGCGCACGCGGATCATCACCAATACGTTTTCACGATTGTGGCTACCAGCTCTTCGCACGCTCGAACGATTGGGACTGCGGCGGCCGCAACCGATGCTCAATTGGGTGACTCGGGAAGACATCAGCAACCTGTTTGAGCTAGCCGGATACGATGTCGTCACCACGAACTCGCGGATTTTATTTCCGACGCGATTTCCGCTGCTCTCGACGCTATTCAACCGCTGGATTGGGCCGACGCCGGGGTTTCGCTGGCTGTGCCTGACCAACTGGGTCGTCGCACGCTTACCGGATCGATCGGCCGAGCCACTGAGCGTTTCGATCATCTGCCCGTGTCGAAACGAAGCCGGCAATATTCCGGAAATTGCTCGCCGCTTGCCGAAATTTCCAGGCCCAATGGAGTTGATCTTTATCGAAGGTCACTCGCGAGATGAAACCTGGACCAAGTGCCAGCAGGTGATGGCGGACTATCCAGAATTGAACATCCGCATCGCGCAGCAAACCGGCAAGGGCAAAGGTGATGCGGTTCGTCTCGGATTTGATATGGCGCAGCATGACGTGCTGATGATCCTGGATGCCGACATGACGGTCGCCCCCGAGGACTTACCCGGCTTTCTGCAAGCGCTCCAAGATGGCCAGGCGGAGTTCGTCAACGGCTCGCGGCTGGTGTATCCGATGCAAGACGAAGCGATGCGGTTTTTAAACCTGGGAGCGAATAAGTTCTTCGCGCTCGCGTTCTCTTGGCTGCTTGGCCAAACCATCAAAGATACGCTGTGTGGCACCAAAGTCTTATTACGGACCGATTACCAGCGTCTGGTGAAGCAGCGATCTTATTTTGGCAACTTCGATCCGTTTGGCGACTTTGATTTGATCTTTGGCGCGGCGAAACTAGCGCTCAAGATGCGGGACTACCCCATCCGCTACCGCAATCGCGTCTATGGCACCACTCAAATCAACCGGTTCCAACATGGCTTGATGTTGCTGCGGATGTATGGTTTTGCGCTGCTCAAGTTCAAATGGCGATAGCGAACTGATGCGTCTCCCTGCCCTCACGCAGTTGCCTGCCATCGGCCGCTACCTTCCCCCGCTTGCTGCGCTGGTTGCCGGAGCAGCCCTGTTGCTGTTTTTGCTGGATCGCCCCGAACAACTGCTCCTTAGCGTACCGAGTTCCGAGTGCCGCCGCGTTGCTCCTGCAGACGAAACCGCCCCAGGCAACGGGGACTCGGTTGAAACTTGGTCCTGGGCGTTGCCGCAGGCCGCCTATCCGCTGGTGCGGGCCAAGACGCCGCGGCGCGAAAGCTCGTTCCTGTTTCTCGGCGATCGCCTGATCCCACTAAAGTTTCCTTATGATGAGGTACCGGCGTCGGAACGAGAGATCACCGGATGGCACCTGGTTGAGCAGGACCAATTGGTCTTTCAACTCCCGGCGGGTGTGACGCTCGGCAGCATGGAGGATTCCGCACCTCATGCCGCGCAGACGCTCGCAAATGTTGAACGCCAACCCGCGTCGCTGCGGCTCGAGATCAACGGCCCGATGTCTGGCCGCCGTCAATTCGCCTTGGCTGTGATCGCGTTTAGCGGTTTTGCGATCAGTTGCTTCGGCTGTCCCGACGCATTTCGGACAGTGACCAATCCTTCGACCTGGCTGCGAAGGGCAGGGGTGGGTCTGATCGCGCTGGCGGTGCTGGCCAGCCTGATCGTTTGCGCGGTACAGCGTCTCCCGATCATCTGGCGAACAACAACGCTCGGGCTGGCGTGGGACCGATTCGACGCGATCGCGCCAGGCCTGTTACTCCTGATGGCCTGCTGTGGCTGGATTCGTGCTCGCCGGCGGCGAACCGATCCCACAGCTGCCGAAGCCCAAAACAACAGGGCGCTCCCGCCGGCAGACGCGTCGGCCCCGTCGCAGAGCGCGGATGGGTTTGTGCGATGGGGCTGGTTAGCCGGGGCAGCCTTGTTCCTTGTCTCATTCGTTCGGCTGTTGTGCTGGGGAGTCGGATCGACTCATCCTTGGTCTCCGGTTGGAATTTCCAGCCCCTTTTGCTCGGCGGTCGAGTATTCCGATGCGGCTGGCTACCTTGCCGGGGCGTATCATCTGATCTCGGCAGGGACCTTGGACGAATGGAACCAACGGCGTCCCATCAACGCAGCCCTGTTTGCAACGCGGTTGATTAGCAGCGGTTGGAATACCGACTTGGCCAAGTGGTTTCAGGCGGTTGCCGTTGCGCTGGCAGCGGCCTGGGCGGCGCGGGAGGTGGCCTGGTTGTATGGCCGGTACGCTGGGCTGGCGGCGCTTGCGCTGCTGTGGGGCTGCGGTCGATTGTTTTTGGCAACCACGCTCTCCGAGCCGCTGGGATTCACCTTGGGTTCGCTGGGCTTGGTGGGTCTATTGCGGCAGATTCGCACCGGCAGCGTCATCAGCGGCATCGTTGGAATCGGGCTGATGACGTTGGCCCAAGCCGCTCGGCCCGGCGCGATGTTTGTATTGCCAGCGCTGGTAGTCTGCGCGGCAGTCGGGGGCCGCAGCTGGCGTGAACGAGCAACTCTGTTCGCGCTGACAGCCGGGATGGTGGCAGCGACGATGGCGCTCAACCCGTTGCTCTCGCGGCTCTACGGCACGCAGGCCAATCTCACTGGTTCCAATTTTTCCTACACCTTCGCCGGCCTTGCCAGCGGGCAATCCTGGTCTGAGGTCATCGATCAATACCAAGAACAATTAGATGAGTTACCGAATGAAAAGGCGGTGGCTACGTTTCTTTACCAGGAAGGCTTTCGACTGATCCGCAGCCAGCCCGAAGTTTTTGTGGGTGAGTTGCTACGCGGCCTCGTTCGATTCTCGATCGACTTTCCGCGATTCTTAGTCGGAATCACTTCACGATCAAACATCGATGCCTTGTCACCGCTGCTGATACCACAGGTGCTGTTTCTAGCAGCCATTGCAGGCTTGGCCTTCTGGCGTCAGTGGCACTGTTTGTCGCGGCGTGATTGGGCACTGGCTTGGGCAATTTTTATGGGCAGCGTCACCTCGATTCCGCTGGTGTTTCTCGATGGTGGGATGCGGGTATTTATGGCAACTTGGCCCGCGGTCCTGGCATGGATAGCTACCGGTTTTGCAAGCCCACAAACCCACTGTGAGTCTCCGCTGCACTATCGCTTCGATCGCGGCAGCGGGCCGTTGGCAGGACTGCTGGCCGCAGTGATGGGCATCGCCGTCGTCGGCCCGGCTGCGGCCCACTCGCTAGGCGGCCGTGCGGCGAGCGTTGCCGATCCCGCGGCAACGGAAGTGATCTTGGCCGACGAGCTGAGCGCGGCTCAAGCCATCGAGCAACAGTGGGCTCAAGCCTCAGGATTTACCGGCGAGGTCGATTGGCTGCAGGTCAATCGGCGGATGGGCGGTCCGGGAGTCAACGTCGGTAGCGGGGACGAGGCCGAGTTGACGGCGCTGGAGTGGCAGCGCGAGCTTCAAATCTCGGGAGTAGGTTCCGAAGCCTACTTGCTCACGCGGATGCCACAGCCGCCATTTCGGTTTGATCAGGTTTATGATGCTCGCAGCGGAACTTGCAAAATCTTATTCCTGCCCGGGGATCCCCAGGAGCTCCCGTCCGGTGCGATCGTAGTTGAAACCGACGGCGGCCTCCGCATCTTTGGCCGACGCTTTCCCTAACGCTTAGATCCGCCACCGCATCATGCCCAAATCGATCGCTGACGACTACGCGGACGAACTGCAAACACAGATTGCAGCTTGGCGGCGCAAACCGGGACTGCGGGCGGTCTATCACCACTGGTTCGCGCGGATCGTGGCGGAACTGGCGGATCGACAGCCGGTCGTAGAAATCGGTTCGGGCTGCGGCAATTTCAAGCAGTTCTATCCTGCTGCAATTGCAACCGACGTGATTCAGTCGGGCCCCTGGATCGACCAGGTGATCGACGCTCGCAAGCTGCCGTTTGCGGACAACAGCATCGGCAATTTTGTGATGATCGATTGCTTGCACCACCTGCCACGGCCGATCGGTGTTCTGCGTTCTGCCGTCAAGGCGCTGCAGCCCGGCGGACGGATCGTGTTGCTTGAGCCAGCGATCACGCCTTGGTCGCGCCTGGTGTGGCGATTTTGCCATCACGAACCGGTGGAACTCGGTGTGGACTTCTTTGCCCAAGCAGACGCTCCGGAACCGGAGAACGAGGGCTTTACCTACGCCAACATGGCCACAGCCCATCTGCTGTTCGCCCGCGAGCGTAAGCGACTGGAACAGTTGCTTCCCGAAGGCCGAGTTCGCAAGGTGCAGTGGAGCGATGCGCTGCTCTACCCAGCCACCGGCGGCTTCAGTTATCTCAGTCTCTTGCCATCGAAGATGATCGCTGCGCTGCACCCGTGGGAATACCGCTGCCTGCCGCAGTGGCTCGCCCGCTGGACCGGGCTGCGGATGTTGATCGTCATCGAGAAGCGTTGATGACATGCAGGCTGCCAAGCCAGGGTACATCCTGGCAGCCCACCGACTGAATCTTCAGAGAAAGCAGAGCGAATGGCCCGCGTGCGGCAACTGACCACGGCAGCTCACGGACACACAATTGCCAATCGCGGATGCTGGTCAGCCGATGGAGCATCGATCCTCTACGACCTCCGCGACGATGAGACCTGCTTTGACGGCGACGCGATTGAGCGCGTGATCGTCGCTACGGGACGCGTGGAGCGGCTCTATCGCTCGGCCCATGGCGCCTGCTGTGGCGTGCCGACGTGCAGCCCCTGCGACGATCGCTATGTTTTCATTCATGGCGATGAAAATCCCGATGAGGACTGGCAGTACTGCGCCTGGCATCGCCGCGGAGCGTTGGGAGCCATCGGCCGCCCGGGCTTTGCCGAGCCGCTTGATGCCCGCGACATCGTGGCCCCCTACACCGCCGGTGCGCTTCGCGGTGGCACCCACCTGCATACATTCAATTCCGCTGGCACGGCGATTCTCAGCACCTATGAGGATCATGTCCTAGCGACTTCGACCGATCCGCTTGCGCAGGCCAATCGTCGCACACTGGCCGTGACGCTGCTCGATCACCCCGTGATTGTCCCGCAGTCGCACCGGCGCAATCACAACGGCAGCGGTTTCACTGTTTGTGTGGCCGCTTTGAGTGAGTCGCCTCGTCCCGGCAGCGACGAGATCTGGATGGCGACCGGCGAAGCGTGGGTAGGCAACCGATCGCAAATCGCCTTTCAGGCGACGGTGCTCGGCGACGACGCTCAGCCGCGGGTGGAGTTGTTTCTCGCTGAGTTACCGGCGGACCTGCATGACCTGATGCATGCCGGGACGCAGCCGCTCGAGGGCACACCGCAGACCCGGCCCGGTGTGCCCGCAGGCATCCGCATCCGCCGCTTAACCGACACGAGCGACCACCGATTTCCGGGCCTGGCGGGTCCGCGGCACTGGGCAGTCAGTTCACCGGACGGCCAGTCGATCGGCTGCTACCTCCGGGACGACGAAGGCCTCGTCCAATTTTGTACGGTTTCGACTGACGGTGGCGAACCGCGAACGGTCACGCGTGGGCGGTTCCAACCAACGTCGGCATTCACCTGGCATCCCGATGGCACGCAAGTCACGTATGTCGCCGACGGCAGCGTGGTCCTGGTGCACCTCGATTCAGGCCGGATCGAACGGCTAACCCCGCGCCGCCCACCGGATGCTGGGCCGACGCATCACGCCTGTGTGTTTTCGCCGGATGGGTCGATGATTGCGTTTATGCAGCCGGTACAGACCGCTGAAGGGCGTTTCAACCAGCTTCATGTGGTCGACTGCGCCAAAATACCGCGAGCCCTATCGGATCGCATCCCGGAGCACATCTGCTAAGCTAGGAGAAGAAAAGAGGACGAGGTTCTCCACATCCGTTTCCTGCGTCAGGGACCTGCCAAGATGGCCACCGCCGTCACGGGATCAGATACAGCGTCGAATCGTCATGAGTCACCGCCGAGTGAGTTAGAAACCTATCGCTATAACGATGGGATTGTGAGGATGTTCGTTTGGGCGACCATCCTCTGGGGCGCCTTGGCGATGCTCGCCGGGCTGCTCATCGCGCTGTTGATGGTGATGCCTAAGCTGTTTTACGAGCTTGGCCCGAACGCGGAATTTCTGGGCTTTGGTCGGCTGCGCCCTGTCCACAGCAATGCAGCGATCTTTGCTTTCGCCGGCAATGCGATCTTCGCTGGCATTTACTACAGCACGCAGCGATTGTGCAAAGCACGGATGTGGAGCGACGCCTTGGGGTGGCTGCACTTCTGGGGCTGGCAAGCGATCATCCTTGCGGCTGCGGCATCTTTTCCCCTAGGGATCACCCAAGGAAAAGCCTATGCCGAGATGCAGTGGCCGCTGGACATCGCATTAGCTGTGGTGTGGATCGGCTGCTTCGGTCTCAACTTCTTCATGACGTTGGCCACCCGGCGGGAGCCGCGCCTGTACCTGTCGTTGTGGTTTTACATCGCCACCATCGTGGTGTTCTCGCTGCTGCACGTCATCAATAACCTTGTTGCTCCGCTGGGGCTCTGGCAGAGCTCCCCATGGTTCGCTGGGGTTCAAGACGCGGTGTTGCAGTGGTGGTACGGGCACAATGTGATCGGCTTCCTGTTGATCATGCCGTTCCTGGGGTTGATGTACTACTTCGTACCGAAGGTGGCCGAGCGACCGATTTACAGTTACCGGCTCGGAGTTGCGCACTTCTGGTCACTGGTGCTTTTGTGCGTGCTGGCCGGACCGCATTTCGTACATTACTCAGCGATGCCGGAATGGCTCAGCTCGCTGGCCATGCTGTTCGGCTTGATGCTGTGGATGCCTTACTGGGGCGGTCTGGTCAATGGTTTGCTGACGTTGCGCGAGGGGCGACACACCAGCATTGCCGATCCGGTGCAGAAGTTCTTCTACGCCGCGCTGCTGTTCTATGGGCTGGCGACCTTTGGTGGTCCGCTGCTGAGCATCAAGAGTTTCAATGCGCTGACGCAATACAGTGACTGGACGATTGCCCACATCCACACCGCCACGCTCGGTTGGAATGGGATGTTGGTCTTTGGCATGCTGTACTGGCTGATGCCTCGCTTGTTCCAAACGAAGCTGTGGAGCACGCAGCTGATGTCGCTGCACTTCTGGCTGGCGACGCTCGGCGTGTTGCTCTACATCGTGCCGACCTACGCCGCTGGCATGCTGCAAGGCGTGATGTGGCAGTCGCTGGATGACACGGGGCGCCTGGCGTATCCCGATTTTCTCGAGACGCTGGAACGGATCATTCCATTCTGGTGGCTGCGACTGTTCGGCGGCGTCGTCTTCTTCATCGGGGCGGGGCTGTTGGGCCTGAACCTGGTGCTGACCTGGGCGCGGAAACCGGCAACCTATGACGCTCCCAGCCTGTCGGCAGCTCGCATCAGCCGCTTTGATGAACCTGCCCCGGCGAAGGTGGTCAGCCAATTGGCCGACAAGCCAGTGTTGGAGTTCGGCAAGCGTGTCGAAGCCTGGTCACGGTTCGGTTGGCATCAGCGTTGGGAACGACGCCCGCTGAAGTTCACGACATTGGTGCTGCTGGCGTTTGCAATCCCTAGCCTCGCGGCCTTGCTGCCCGTGTTCCGGATTCGCGGGAACGTGCCGTCGATCGACACCGTCAAGCCGTACACGCCACTGGAACTGGTTGGCCGTGACATTTATGTCTCCGAAGGCTGCTACAACTGCCACTCGCAGATGGTGCGGCGACTGGTCCCCGAAACGCTGCGGTTCGGCGACTACAGCCAGGCAGGCGAATCGGCGTATGATAGCCCGGCCCAGTGGGGCCAGCGGCGGATCGGTCCCGATCTGGCCCGCGTCGGCGGTCGGCGGAGCAGCGCCTGGCACTGGTCGCATCTTGAAGATCCCCAAGCCGTTTCTCCCGGTTCGGTGATGCCGAGCTTTGATCACCTGCTGGACCGTGAGCTCGACTTCAACAAAACGACCGAACGGGTCGCTGCCGCTCATCGAATGGGTGTCCCCTACGAGCGTGAGCTCGAGGAAGCCCCAGAGCTGGCCCAGCGTCAGGCCGAAGAGATCGCCGCCGAGATCGTCAGCCAAGGCGGCCCGGTCAAGCGGGGCCAGTTGCTGGTGATGAACTCGCAGGCCGTGGCGTTGATCGCCTACCTGCAACGGCTGGGGGTCGACCTCAATCGTCCCGCTGAGACCGCCGCAGCGCCAGCCGGTGAAGAAACAACTGACCCGCAAAGCGAGGGCACCGACCAGTGACCCGCAGTGAGGAATATGCAATGGCGACTGAACCAGCCAATCCCAGCGGCGATGAGCTGCCACTGACGAGCCGCGAATACGATGGCATCGAACATCTCGATCACCCGCCGCCAGCGTGGTGGAAGGGACTGTTTGCCGCGACGATCGTGTTCAGCGTGCTGTACCTGCAGTATTACCACCTCGGCACACCCGGTCGCAGTGCCGTGGAACAATACGACCAGGCGCTCGCAGCAAACATGCGGCTGCAGTTTGCCGAAATCGGTGATCTGCAACCCGATGAAGCGACACTCGTGCGAATGATGAATGACAGCCGCTGGGTGCGCGTGGGCGAATCGGTCTACCGCACGCACTGCGTCTCTTGCCACGGGATCGATGGCGGCGGGGTCGTCGGGCCCAACCTCACCGACGAACACTACAAAAACGCTCGCTCGATCGGTGACATTCTGCGGGTGGTGCAGAATGGTGCCGCTGCCGGAGCGATGCCTCCGTGGCGTGACAAGCTGCATCTGAATGAACAGATCCTCGTGTCGAGCTTCGTCGCTTCGTTGCGTGGAACCACGCCGACCAACCCGCGGGGCCCCGAAGGCAACGTGATCCCACCATGGCCGACGGAAGTTCCCGAGGCCGAACCGACGACCGACGCTCAGCCCGATACCGCGGCTCCGCCAGCGGAATCGGCGCAGCCGGCCTCGTAATCCTCAGCCCATTGCAACCATGCAGCCGCGCGATGCCCAGCCGACAGACGCTCAGCCGACGGACGCTCAGCTCAGCGCCTACCTCGACGAGGCGCTGCCGGTCGATCAGTTAGCTGACATCGAGCGGCGACTGCGCGACGATGCGGAGCTGCGTCAACGGCTCGTTGCGGTGATCGGTCGGCAGGATGCGGGTCTGCATAGCATCGGTGTGATTTGGCGCCGCAATCGGTTGTCGTGCCCCAGCCGGGAGGAACTTGGGCAATATCTGCTCGGAGTGCTCGATCAGCCTATCGCCGATTACATCGAGTTTCATCTGCTGCAGGTCGGTTGCCGCTACTGCGTCGCCAACCTCGACGACCTGCGGGACGCCCAGCAAGCAGCTGTCAACGCTTCGCAGGACTCGACCTCGATCCGTCGTCAGCGATATTTCGAAACCAGTGCCGGTCATCTGCGGGGCGGTGAAGGGCCGGCTTCACAGCGGTAGTGGCTGTCTCGAGCGCCACTCCCCCTCTTGACGAGGATGCGCCGCTAGATGATCTGCGCCGGGCGCGGTAGGGTGAAGCGGTCTCACCCCGACAAGCACTCGAATCCCGCGCGGGTGCATTGAGACGGCGAGCAGCACCGGGTTATGCCCGCTCGTTGTTCGGACACGCTGAGCGAGAATTTTTGGCTGTCGTAAAAGGAAAGTCCCCTGGTGACGGATTCAGCATACGCACCCCGGAGCAAGCAATCGGTTTCACCGCGAATCGGTCTCGACCCACCGGACCTGGAAGAATACCTCGACATCCTCCGGCATTTGGTCCGCGAACCTGCAGTCGTCGGCGCCGAGGACGCCTTTCTGCGAGTCGTTCGCCGTGAGCTCGAAGAAGTCGACCTCGACTTGCAGTCCTACAAGGGCGTGCTGGTGGCTCGCGGCACTGATCCGGACAGTCTGATTTTGTCAGGGCATATCGATCGTCACGGCTTGGTTTGCACCGGTCCCAACGAGTTCCAATACGCTGCGTTTACGGCCAGCAATCAAAGCGAGCTGACCGGTGACTCGGTATCGGAACAGATGATCGAAACGATCCAGGACCGCTTTCACGGCCAGCGGGTCCAGGGGCACATGCCTTACATCGGCACCTACCTGGGGCAAGGGACGATCACCAATAGTTTTGTCTGCCCGCATCGCCGCAACCTGATCTTTGAGGTTGATGGGCTTGAACACCTCCAGCCCGGCACGCCAATCTCATTTGTCGATCGGCTATCGATCAACGACGGCTACATCTCGGCGCAGCTCGACAATGTCGTGTCGGTCGCGATGATGATTTATCTGTTTCGCCGCGGCTTCCAAGGGACAGCTCTGTTCACGGCCGAAGAGGAGGCCGGCCGCAGTTGGCGGTATGCGTTGGCCTGGTTTCAACGAGAAGAAAAAACCACAGAGCGACTGCTGGTGCTCGACACCAGCCCCTATCCGACTACCGAGGCGGCGGATGCCCAGCAGCTCGTGCTGCGAAACAAGGACGCCAGTGCGATCTTTAGCCGCGAGATGACCAGTGAAGTCCAACGACGCTGCCAAGAGCTCGGGATCCGCTACAGCCATAAAGACCTGTATGTCGAAAGCCTCAACGCGATCCGCGAGAAGCCGCTATCGCTCGGACGCACCGAACTGGGCCGGTTAATCGTCGCTACGCACGGTCAGATCACCGGCACGACCTTGCAGGTGCCCACCACTGGCTACCACACCGCGAATGAAACCGCCTCGCTCTCGTCGGTAGAAGCGATGCTGCGGCTGCTGGAATCGTTCTTTCGGTAATGGCGGGCTAGCTGGACAGGAACCGATTCCCGTCATGTCCTGAGTGTCCCTGTGTGTGCGTTACAATGGCAGACTGATTCGCTCTGTGAGCTGCCTAAGGTGCAGAGTAAGATCTTGATGAGGCGTCGTGGCCGCGCCCGGCTGGCGCCCGCGGCGAGATCTTTCGCACCTTCCCCACACCTCTGGCCCATCATGAACCTCAAGCTTCCGATGGCAATCGTCTGCACGTTATTGGCTTCTGCGGCTTCGGCTCAAGACTTCGTTCCCAACTACGATGAGGCAAAGGTTCCTCAGTATGAATTGCCGGACCCGTTGGTGACGGAGGATGGCAATCCGGTCCGGGACGCAGAGACTTGGCAACGGGTCCGTCGTCCTGAGACGCTGGCGTTGTTTGAGCAGCATGTGTTCGGCCGGAGCCCTGATCCCGTCCCCATCCGTCACCAACTTGTCAGCACCGCTGAAAACGCACTGGGTGGCAAAGCGGTCCGCCGTGAGATCGATATCACGATCGGCCCCTCGAACCGAGCGGTGACGATGCGGATGCTGCTCTACACTCCTCGATCAGCGTCGCAACCAGTGCCGGGATTCCTGGGCCTCAACTTTGGGGGCAACCATACAGTCGATCCCGATCCGGCGATCAGCATCACGACCAACTGGGTGCGCGAAGGCCGCAATGGCACGACGGATGGAAACCGGGCAACCGAAGCCGGCCGCGGCAGTGCTGCTGCGAACTGGCAAGTGGAACAGATCATCGATCGCGGGTATGCACTGGCGACGATCTACTATGGGGATATCGATCCCGATTTTCATGATGGATTCGAAAACGGGATTCACGCCGCTTTCAAACGCTGGGAAGCCGGTGTACCTCAGGCAGAACGCTGGGGCAGCATCGCGGGCTGGGCTTACGGGCTCAGCCGGGCGCTCGACTATTTGGAGTTGGACGAACGCGTGGACGGCTCGCGCGTCGCGGTGATCGGACATTCCCGGCTGGGCAAGACCGCGCTCTGGGCCGGTGCAACGGATCCGCGATTCAAACTGGTGATCAGCAACAACTCGGGCTGCGGCGGAGCGGCGCTCAGCCGACGTGCCTTTGGTGAAACCGTGTGGCGCATTAACACCGCCTTCCCGCATTGGTTCTGTGGCCGGCACAGCGACTACAACAACAACGAAGCCGCGCTGCCGGTCGATCACCACCAACTGATTGCGCTGATTGCACCGCGAGCAGTCTATGTGGCTAGCGCTGTCGACGACCGCTGGGCGGATCCCAAAGGCGAGTTCTTATCGACCGTGCACGCCGATCCGGTCTATCGGTTGTTAGGGACCGACGGGCTCGGCGGCAGCGCCCCGCCGCAAGAACTGCCACCGATTGACCAAGCGCTTCGCTCAGGCACCATCGGCTACCACATCCGGTCCGGCGGCCACGACGTTACCGACTATGACTGGACACAGTACCTCGCGTTTGCTGATCAGCACCTGAAAGGCGAATGACCTGAACGGCTCTCAGGCTCGAAGCGATTCGTTCGCTGCAACTGGCGCAGCTGAGCCGGCGTTGCTTACTATCAACCGTCGGCTCAGCACTTAAGTCGCAGAAGGCCGCTGCTCAGCGGCGAACGATTCTCGCCAGACGATTCAAGGCTACATCTGCGCAAGAGCTATTCGCGCCGCTAGCGGACGGGCGATTCAAGCCATCAGCCCGTTCGCTCAAGCGTCTGTTCCGCATGCGCTGCGGCTAGGTCGTTGTCAAAGACAACTCACGCGAAAATATCGCTGTGCACCTTTCCAAACACGTCGGTCAGCCGGAAATCACGGCCAGCGTGACGGTAGGTGAGCCGCAGGTGGTCAAGCCCCAGGATGTGCAGCAGCGTGGCGTGCAGGTCGTGCACGTGCATCTTGTTTTCGACGGCGTAGTAGCCGTACTCGTCGGTGGCGCCGTACTGGATGCCGCCTTTGACGCCGCCACCAGCCATCCACATCGTAAAACCATCCGGGTTGTGGTCGCGGCCATTGGTGCCTTCAGCCACCGGTGTGCGGCCGAACTCGCCGCCCCACAACACCAGCGTGTCTTCCAGCAACCCCCGTTGCTTGAGATCTCGCAGCAACGCGGCGATCGGCCGATCGACTTCGGCAGCGTTCTGCTCATGGCCGTTTTTGAGATCGCCGTGCTGGTCCCACTGCACTTTGGTATTGCTGTGCGTGACTTGGATGAACCTCACCCCACGCTCCGCAAATCGCCGCGCCATCAAGCACTGGCGGCCGAAGTCCTCGGTGACCGGATCATCGAGCCCATACTGATGCAGCGTGGCCGCCGTTTCGTCGCTGAAGTCCTGCGCGATCGGCATTTCGTTCTGCATCCGAAACGCGAGTTCGAACGACTTGATCCGGGCCTCGAGCGATGGCTCATGCTGGAGTGCTGTTAGCTGGTCGGAGTTGATCTCATTGATCAGATCCAACTGCTTCCGCTGCGCCTCGCGTGACCACTTGGGGTTTTCAATGAATTTCACCTTGGCCGTCGAGGAAGGCAGGCTGGCAACGCCCAGCGGCACGCCTTGATGTTCAGCCGGCAGGAATGCAGAACCCCAGTTCTTCACGCCGCCATGCGCGAGCGTCGGACAGATCGTGATGAATCCCGGCAGGTTCTCATTCTCCGAGCCGAGCCCGTAGTGGATCCACGAGCCCATACTCGGTCGGACGAAGTTGTCACTGCCGGTATGCAGTTTCAAGAGCGCACCGCCGTGCGCGGCGTTGGTGCCGTGCAGCGAGTTGAGAAAGCAGATGTCATCGACGAGTTCACCGACGTGCGGAAATAACTCACTGACTTGAATGCCGGATTCGCCGTAGGGCTTGAACTTCCAGGGCGAGCCCAATAAGTTGCCGGTGGCAGCGAACTGCACCCGCGGCTTTTCAAACGGCAGCGGCTTGCCATCGTCCTTCTGCAATTGGGGCTTGTAGTCGAAGGTGTCGACGTGCGACGGCCCCCCTTTCATGAACAGAAAGATCACGCGTTTGGCGCGCGGCGGGAAGTGATAGGGACTGGTCGCAGCTTCGCTGGCGCGCGCGGAGGCAGCGTCTTGTTGCATCAGCGCATAGGCCGCCAGGGCTCCGAATCCCGCAGCAGCATTGCGGAGCATGCATCGTCGGCTAATGAACAAACCAACCTCCTATTTCACGTAGATGAACTCATTGGTGGCCAAAATGGCTTGGCAGGCAGCGACCCACGCGGCGCGGTTGGCGTCGTCGACGTCTTCCGACTGCTGCAGGTGCTGTTCAAAACCGGCGATGAAATCCAGCAGCCGCTGGCTTTCCCACGCGCTCGGTTCGCGGCTCAAGGCCCGCTGATATAACGCCTGCACCGCAGCCCGATCGCCTTGAGGATGTTCAGCGAGAACACGACCGGCGAGTGCCTCGGCGGCGCCGAGCACCAGTTCGCTATTCATCACAAACAATGCCTGAGTCGCCACGGTCGAGGTTTCGCGGTCGCCGTTAGGAACATCCGCCGCGTTGTAATCGAAGAGCGAGAATCCGTCGTACAAGTTGTTGCGGATCACCGGCAGGTACAACGAGCGGCGGAAACTGTCATAGGACGTCGTGTCTTTCGAGGTGTGGTCGAACAAGAACGCTCGGTTCTCGACGTGCAGCATCGAGCCGCCCATCCGTTTATCGAGCGCGCCGCTGGCGGCGAGCATCGCGTCGCGAATGATTTCCGCTTCTAGCCGGCGAATATCAGCCCGCCAGTGATAGCGATTGTCAGGATCGATCGCTGCCGATGCTTCGTTCGATTCACTGCTGAGTTGGTAAGTGCTCGAAAGCATGATCCGCCGGTGCAGCGCCTTGAGCGACCAGTCACCCGCGACCAGATCGGCCGCGAGCCAGTCCAGCAGTTGCGGATTGCTCGGCGGCTGCCCCAGCAAGCCGAAGTTATCGGGCGTCGAGACGAGGCCTTTGCCAAAGTGCCAACGCCACACGCGGTTGACGATCACACGCGCGGTCAGCGGGTTCTCTTCCGAGGCGAGCCAGCGAGCCAGCTGCAGCCGGCCGCTCTGCGAACTGTCGAGTTCCAGCGGCTCCTCCGGTGCTAACACTGCCGGCAGGGCGCGCGGCACCGTTTTGCCGAGCGTTAGATGGCTGCCGCGGACGTGCACGCGTGTGTCAGCGATTTCGCCTTCTTGAACGCCCATCGCCGTGGGCAGCTTCGCCCTATCGACTTCGCCGTCCCCATGAATCGCGACCAACTGTTCCGCGGTCACAATCACGTTCTCATTCCACTTCGCGATCCGCTTCAGCGACTCCATCGTGCGAGTGCTTTTGAAGATCCCCGCCAGCGCGTAGTAATCCTCAATACTAATCGGATCAAACTTATGGTCATGGCAGCGGGCACAACCCCAAGTCATGCCCACGACGGCGCGGCCGAGCGTATCGATCTGCTCATCGATGATGTCCATCTGCAGCTTATCTTGGTCGCCTTCGGCCAACACTTTAGGCCCCAGCACCAAGAAGCCAGTCGCGACGAGCGCTTCGATATCACTTGGGCTTAGCGGTGTAACGGGCGGGGTTTCAGCACCGCCGGCCGGTTCTGCTGCACTCTCTCGCTGCTGTGCGACGAGCAAATCGCCAGCGACTTGCTCAAGCACGAAGCGATCATAGGGTTTGTCGGTATTGAAAGAGTCGACAACATAATCTCGATAACGCCACGCATTACCATGCGCGATATTTTCATCCAGACCGTTGGAATCGGCATAACGAGCAACGTCGAGCCAATGCCGCCCCCATCGCTGGCCATAGTGCTCCGAACTGAGCAGGCGATCGATCACCCGAGCAAACGCTTCGGGCGAGGAGTCGGCTAAGAAGGCTTCGACTTCCTCGATTGT
>CALELC010000451.1 GCA_937904535.1 uncultured Planctomycetaceae bacterium | reverse complement strand
CCGCGTTCGCGAATACGAATATCACGTTCGTCAGATCACGAATGTGCTGCTGGTAGGCGATCTCAATGTCAGTGCTGCAAATCTCGGTGAGTTGGGGGCGATTCCCGGCATGCTGTCTGTCGTCGGCACGGCGGCGACCAATACCGCGGGCACCAAAACCTATGATCACATTCTGCTGGATCGACAGATCACCACCGAGTACACCGGCATTTCGGGAGTGGTCGATTATCAGCAAGACTACGGGTTGACCAGCGCGCAAGCCAATCGGGTCAGCGACCATCGGCCGGTGTGGGCTGAATTCTCGGCTTATGAAATGCCGCCGGTAGCTACGGCGGGGCGCAGCGGAAGCGTCCGCTAGCATTGCTGGCTATTGGGCGGCGGGATGCTTTGCCAGTCGATGCAACTCTCCGCCCTGATTCGTACGACGGTTCAGCCACCGTCTCAATCGCTTTCGTCTCATTTATCTCGCTCGTAACGATTCCCAGCGGTCGGAAACTTTCGAGCGAGCGCGGCGACGTGCGCTCGAGTTGAGCGAACCGAATCAGGCTGTTCAGCGGCGGCAAACGGCAGGTTCAACGGCACGGTGCGAGGGCCGCTCAGAAGATTGCCCTGGGCTGGCCTGAATTGCCCGATTGCGGCGAAAGCAGACCGCTGCTGCGGCATGTTACACCGATGCTCCTGCGCGGGGCCGCTGCAGCGCCTGCTAGCTGAGCTTGGCCCCGACTCTCTGTTCGATCGTCAGCGAAATCGGCTGCCTGCGAATCCTTATAAGAACGCTGGTCTTATAGGTTTCCGCAGTCTCTTAGTTCTTGGCGCGAGCTTTGCTCGTCTTCTGATTCCCCAATGTTTTCAGGCCGCCGGCAACGGAGGCTTCCCCTGTTCTCTAAGTCAGTAGACCGAGCAATGTCAAACGTTACCAATGAAGCGATGTTGCGGCCCGGTTCAGGAGCCGAGTCGATCAAGCAGCGATCGCAGCACGAACTCGACTCTGCCCGTGGTGCCGCTTCCGAGGTGATCGGCACGGTCAAGCAGCAGGCGGCAGAGCTTGGCCAGGCGGTTTCACAGGAAGCCAGCAATCTCGGCGGCCAAGCCAAGCAGTCCGCTGCCGAAGCGGCGCAGCGGCTGCGCTCGGAAGGCACCGCGATGCTGTCGCGGCAGAAAAATGCGGCTGCCGAAGAGCTGACGCACCTGCGCGATGCATTGCAGGCGGCCTGCAGCAAGCTGGATGAGCACGATGATCGCCGCATCGCGGACTTCGCCCAAGTCGCCGCGGACCGGCTGGATGCGGTTGCCGAGTACTTGCGGCAACAAGACCTCAGCCGGTTGAGTGCTGATCTGTCGGCCGCCGCTCGTCGTCGCCCAGCGATGTTTTACGGCGGCTTGTTCGCTGTTGGCCTCGCCGCCTCCCGCTTCCTCAAAGCTTCCTCCCGCCACAGCCAGAGCTCACGCCAGGCTCGCGGCGGTTTCCAAAACCCAAACCGCAACCGAGGCTGAAGAAATGGCTACGATCCCTGAAGAACCTGCTTTCCATGACCGCCGCGCTGAGTCTCACCGCGGAGAACGCTCGTTGGCCAGTCTGCTCAAAGAGCTGCGTGATGAGACGACGACGCTGATGCGCGACGAGGTCACGCTGGCCAAGACCGAGATGAGCGAAAAGGTCAGCCGCGTCTCACGCAACGTCGGTTATTTGGCTGGCGGCGGATTGGTGACGTTTGCCGGTGCGATGTTGCTGCTGCTGGCTGCCTCCGCCGGGCTATATGTCGGCCTGCGAGCGCTGGATGTCGATTTTGAAATCGCGCTGTGGTTAGCGCCGCTGATTGTCGGCGGCATTGTCGCCGCCATCGGCTACGGCCTGCTGCAAAAAGCGATCAGTACGCTCAGCAACGAATCGGCGCTTCCCGAGCGAACGGTGAAAACAGTCCAAGACGATACTAACTGGATCAAGGAAAAGGTGAGCCGATGAACCCCCAACACCCAGCCTCGAACAACGGCGGCTATCGCAACACGCGGCAAGTCGAACGTGACATCGAACGCACGCGCGGGGCGATCGATCGCACGCTCGATGAAATCGGCGATCGCCTGCATCCCCAAAACCTGCTGCATCAAGCGATGGATCTGTTTCGCTCCGAGGAAGGCGAGTCCAATGAATGGGCGATCGAGCTGCGCCGCAATGGCCGGCAGATTGCCCGCAAGATCAAACGCAATCCCTTGCCGGCCCTGCTGATCGGTGCCGGAGCCGCGTGGCTGTGGATGCAAGATGAAAACCAATCGCGGCGGCGGGAGATCCATCGCCAGTGGGACGATCTGCCGGAACACAGCGGATCGTTTGTCGATGCTCGAACCGGCGAACCGTATGCCGGGAAGAACTACGGCCAGCGGTACGCGGCCGCCTGGCATTCCAGCTACGACTGGTCGGACTCGCACGACGATGAAACCTCGTGGTCCTCTCGCGCCGAAGCGGCGCTGAGCGAACTGCGGCAATCGGTCAGCGACACGACACGCTCGGCAAAGGAACGTCTCGGGCTGGTCGCCGGAAAACTGGCGTCGCTGTCGGGGATGAAACGCAGCGAAATGCAGCAAGCACTTCGCGCCCAGTGGGATGACCTCCCGGAGCACAGCGGATCATTTGTGGATGCTCGCACCGGTGAGCCCTACGACGATTCGTATGGCGAGGAGTGGCGGCACTTAGCGGCGATCGACACGTTCCATTCCGCCAGTCGCTCGGCAATCGGCGCCGACGAAGGGGCTGAGGAAGAGGGCTGGGGCGAGCGCGCTGAGGCGGCTCTGCACAGCATCCAGTCGACGCTCAGCGACACCACGACTTCCGTCAAGGAACGCGTGTCTGCTGTCGGCAGCCAGCTCAGCAAGCTGGCCGAAAGCTCGCGCAGCTACAGCGCCAAGTACGGTCAGAGCGGTCGGCGTAAACTCGGCGCCCTGGCCCGTGGCACTCAGCACCGCGCCCAACAGCTTGGTCGCCAAGTTGGCAGCGGCTATGAATCGACTCGGGACTACTTGGTCGAAGCGATCGACGATAATCCGCTGGTCAGCGGCGTCGCTGTTCTAGGTCTGGGGCTACTCGTCGGATCGTTGCTGCCGTCGACTCAACTGGAAGACGAGGCGCTGGGCGAACAGTCGGACGAGCTGAAAGCTCGCGGCGCGGAAGCTGGTCGTGAGGTGCTCGAGCGAGGGCAGGAAATGGCCGTCTCGGCCGGTGAAGCGGCCTATGACGAAGCCAAACGCCAAGGGCTGACACCGAGCCAGTTGGCGGAGCAGGCCCGCGCCGGAATCGACAAGCTTGCCGGCGCGGCAAAGGAGAACGCACCGGCTACAGGTGACCTGCGTGCCAAAGCTGCCGCCGTGGTGGAGCGCGCAACCGCTGCGGCCAAGGAGTCCGCGACGGGCGATGCTTCGTCGCAGCACACGTCGCAGCATACTGGGAGTGCCAGCTCAAGCAGCATGGCCTCTGGCGCGAGCGCCAACACTTCGTCTTCCGGCGTGACTTACGGAGGTGCCTCCGATATCGCCGGCGCGAATGTGGAGAGTCCGCTACCGGGCAGCTCTGGGGCGGAGAGTTCAGCGCAGGCCAGCAGCGGATTAGGGAGCGTTCCGCCAGCTTGCCCGACCCCTAGCCGCTCGTCGCAGCCAGGCGCGGAACGCACTCCGCCGAGCCCTTAAGTCGGCAGATTGAGCGGAGGGCTAACTCAGCCGGTCTGAACGTGCCGGCTACCGGCGAACTCGGTGACTCGAAGCTGAACCAAGCAAACGAAAACAGCCCAGCGATCAAGCGATCGCTGGGCTGTAATGCATTAGTAAGAGCTTTCCGGACGCGACTAGTTGCCGGTGCGGAACAGCGGGCCGTCGCCGCTGCCTAGACCGCCCTTGAGCTCCGAATCAGCGACGGTCGGCACGCTGCTGCCGCTGGATGCCGCTTCTTCGGCAGCCGCAGCACGTTCGCGGTCTTCGTCCCAGTCGACGCGTTTGCGCGACAGGCCGATCTTCCGCTCGTCGGTATCGACGCGGAGCACCTTGACCTCGATTTCATCGCCGACGTTGACCATCTCTTCGGGGTTGTCGACCTTGTGGTCAGCCAGTTCCGAGATGTGCAGCAGGCCTTCCAGGCCGTCTTCGAGGCCGACGAACACACCAAAGTTAGTGATCTTCGTGACCTTGCCTTTGACGAGTTGGCCGGGCTGGTACTTGTCGGGAATGTCGTTGTCCCACGGATCGTTATCGAGCTGCTTGAGCCCCAGCGCGATCCGGCGGCGCGATTCGTCGACGCTGAGCACGCGGCAGGTGACTTCTTGGCCCTTTTCCAGCCGCTCGCTCGGATGGCTGATCTTGCGGGTCCAAGACATGTCGCTGACGTGCAACAGGCCGTCGATGCCTTCTTCCAGTTCGATGAACGCACCGTAGTTGGTGAGGTTGCGAACCTTGCCGACAACGTCGCTGCCTTCGGGGTAACGTGACAGCACGTCGTCCCACGGGTTCTGCTGGGTCTGCTTCATGCCCAGCGAGAGCTGTTGGCCTTCGGTGTCGACGTTGAGGATCTTGACCTCGATCTTATCGCCGATGTTGACCAATTCGCTCGGGTGGTTGACCCGCTTGGTCCAGCTCATTTCGCTGATGTGGACCAAACCTTCGATGCCAGCTTCGAGCTTGACGAACGCGCCATAGCTCATCACGTTGACGACTTCGCCCATGTGGACCGAGTCGACCGGGTACTTCTCGGCGACGTTGTCCCACGGGTTGCGGTCCTTCTGCTTCAGGCCGAGCGCAATCTTCTGCTTCTCGCGGTCGATGTGCAGCACCTTGACTTCGATTTCCTGGTCGATCGAAACCATTTCGCTCGGGTGACCGATGCGTTCCCAGGCCATGTCGGTGATGTGCAGCAGGCCGTCGATGCCGCCGAGGTCGACGAACGCGCCGAAGTCGGCGATGTTCTTGACAATCCCCATGCGGATTTGGCCGACTTCGAGTTCCTGCATCAGGTACGCGCGGTCTTCCTCGCGCTGACGCTCGATCAGCGAGCGGCGGCTGATGACGATGTTGCGACGGGTGTCGTCGATCTTGAGCACTTCGGCCTGGATGACGCGGCCGATGAAGTCGCCGATGTCGCCGGGACGACGGATATCGACTTGGCTGCCTGGCAAGAAGACGTTGACGCCGATGTCGCAGAGCAAGCCGCCCTTGATCTTGCGAATCACGATGCCGGTGACCACTTGGCCCTCGGCAACCGATTCCATCATCGCTTCCCACTGGATGATCTTCTCGGCCTTTCGCTTGCTCAGCGAAATCATCCCGTAGGGATCGTCGGCTGCGCCGAGGTCATCTTCCATCTCTTCGATGAGGACCTTGACGACATCGCCGACCTTCGGCGGTTCTTCGTCGGGGCCCCATTCGTCGAGGCTGACGGTGCCTTCGCTCTTGAACCCGACGTCCATCAACGCCCATTCGTCGTTGATTTCGACGATTCGGCCATCGACGATTTTTCCTTGGACATAGTCCTGCTGTTCCAGCTCAAGCGCTTCGAGCAGCAAGTCCTCAGCCTGGTCCTCGGGGACCAGCAAGGCTAATTCATGTGCGAGATCATCGTCTTCGAGGTGGCGGATGAGGTTACGATTGACCATGGGCGGAGAAGTCTCACGAACATGCTGCATCGGTGCCGCAATCGGCGGAGGGGCAGCAAAATCGGGGGTTAGAGTGCGCGGCTGCGGCACCGGTGACACGCCGCCACCGGTGGACAATCTATGACCCTAACAAACTGCCGAAAATCGTACAACGTCCGTTCGTTTGCCGGGGCAGAATTTATTCCCGCCGTGGGCCGCTACAGCAGGGTTTCCAGCAGCCGGCGAAGCTTCCGCAGCTCGACTCGATGCTCCAGGCCTTCCATCGGCGTGATGTGGATCGACAACGCTCGATCGTAACGTTCACGCTCGAGCTGCGAGATCAACTTGGCGTAGTCGACGGAGCCTTGGCCGACGCTCACCTGGAAGCGATCCGGCTTGGTATCGCGGAGGTGAACGTGGTAGACAAACTTGAGGATCTTATCGAGGCTCTTGTTCTTCGCCGGTCCGGCGATGAAGACACTCGGATCGAGGGTGATTCCCAGGCCGTCGATGTTGTTGCACAGCACCATCAGCGTGTCGGGATCTTCGCTGAGCCGGCCCAGCGCCGTTTTGACCGCCACGCGAGCGCCCTGGACCTCCGCAATCTCCACCAGACGCTTCAGGTGCTCGACCTCTTCGTTGAACGGGGTGCCCAGTTCCGCCGAGGGCACGGTCAAGGTAACCACCTTGGTCATCTTGGCGAGTTTGCAGATCTCGGCGAAGTCCTGGTAGTGCTGCTCGCCAGTGGACCCGAGTTCGACGCTGTAGCCGACAATATCAAGGCGGTGTCCCGAACGCAGCAGATGCGCTGCGCGGTCCAAATCGGATATCAATTCGCTGGGGCGAAAGCAGCCGCCTTGTTCATGCAAGTCGATCTCAACCGCTGAGAAATCGAGGTCGTAAAGGACTTCAATCGTTTCTGCCAGGGTCTTGTCGGGCCAGCAAGCCGTAGAAGCGGAAATCAACATGAATCGTGCGTTCCTCCGTGAAAATCTGAAGAATTGCTTACCTTAGCGAGTTGGTCGGCGGCAACGGAAGGCCGGTAATCGGGCTAGGCTGTGACCGCTCCGAAGTCCTGCCAAGTCTCGGTGCCCTCAGGTTTTGCAAGCATTGTCAGAGCTTGTGGATCGACCGCGCACGGCGGCTCGAGGCTACTCGGGCACTTGGATGATGCGGCAACGACCGCCTCGCGGCTGCTTCAGCAAGATGCTCGTACGACGGAAAGGCATGTGGCTTCGACAACGCACCGGCTCGGTGCCGCCATTTCTCTGGAGTGCCTCAACCTGAGCCTGCGTGGAGCCCACGAGAGCTCCGTCAGGACTTGAGTAAAAATCTGGAAAACTTTTGCCGACGTGTGACCGAAGGTGTCATCTGTTCACTCGATCATCCTTCTGTCGACAGCCACTGGCTGCGGCAGCCGAACGTTGCCCTCCCTGTCACGTCTGGATCAAGGAAGTTTTCGATGTCGAAGTTTTACGTCACCTGCGGCTCGCTGGAACTCGTTGTCACCGCTGAATCGGCTCGTCAGGCCGCGATGCGATTGATCGATGAAGCCATGGCCGGGCAGATCTGGATCTACGACGACGCGGGACTGAGCGATTCAGATCGTCACGACCATTTGGTGCTTGAGGCGCTGTTGCATCTGGCCAGCGAGATCACGGTCAGCGAACGCGGGCTGGGCCGATGCGATGCCGGTTGTTTCGGGGTGCCGGAACTGCTGGAAGAGTGGCATTGCATGATGACCGCGGTCAACCGGCTGTTTGCCGCTGCCGGCCTGGCACCGCGGCCGGTAGTGGCCGCGCCCCAGTCGCCTCAATCCGGGTCACGCTTGCCGCGATAGGGGCGGCGGAGTGACGCCCACGCTCAGAAGCGGCTGATTTCACCCGATTTTTCCAGCGGATGCAGGCCGTAGAGCCCGACCGGTTCGCCTTCGCCGCTGGGGAACATCTTGCCGCGGTTGGCTAGCGTTTTGGGATCCATCGCTTCACGCAGTCGCCGCATCGCGTCGATGCTCGGTTCGTCGAACATGCTGTCGAGGAACTCGCGTTTTTCCAGTCCCACGCCGTGTTCGCCGGTGATCGACCCGCCCAGTTCGATGCACAACTTGACGATTTGCGCCGCGACCTGCTCGGCACGGTGCAGCGCTCCGGCAATCCGCCCGTCGTACATGATCAGCGGGTGCAGATTGCCATCGCCGGCATGAAACACGTTGGCGACCGGGATGCCGCTTTGCTCACTGATTTCGGCGATTCGCCGCAGTGCGTAGGCCAAGCGGCGGCGAGGGACGACGCCGTCTTGGACGATGAAGTCAGGGCTCAGGCGACCGACGGCCGAGAACACGCTTTTGCGGCCGGTCCAGATCACCGCGCGTTGCTGGGGCGAGGTGGCGACTTCAATGGCGCCGGCCCCGCTTTGCTGCAGCAATTGGTCGAGTTTGACGCGCTCGGCGGCTACCGACTCGGCTGAGCCATCGAGTTCCACAATCAGCACCGCTTCACAGCCCGGTGGATACGTGGCGCCGACGCCTTCGCGGGCCGCCCGCATCGCCATCGCATCCATGATCTCCATCGCTCCGGGCAACAGCCCCGCAGCGATGATTGCCGCGACCGCTTCGCCAGCCTGTTCGACTCCGGCATAGCCGGCCAAAACGCAGTGGTAGGTCTCGGGCGGCGGGACAAGTCGCACGGTGATTTCCGTAGCGATGCCCATCGTGCCTTCGCTGCCGCAGAACAGGCCGAGGGCGTCGGGGCCTTCGCTTTCCAGGCTCTCGCACCCAAGTGTCACAACTTCGCCATCGGCCAAAACCACCCGGCAGCCAAGAATGTGATTGGTGGTCATCCCGTATTTCAAACAGTGCGCGCCGCCGGAGTTGAAGGCCAAGTTGCCGCCGATCGTGCAAACCTGCATGCTGCTCGGATCGGGGGCGTAATGCAGGCCGTAAGGCGCGACTGCGCGGCTGAGCCGAGCGTTAATGACTCCCGGCTGGACGACCGCCAACCGCTGCTCGGGATCGATCCGCAAGCAGCGATTCATGCGGTTGAGCGCGATGACTAGGCCGTCAGCGACCGGAACGCTGCCGCCGGAAAGGCTGGTGCCGCTGCCGCGGGCGACCCACGGGACATCGTGCCGGAAGCACCAGCGGACCGCGGCCACGATTTCTTCTTCGCTGATCGGCAGCACGACGCACCGCGGCCGTGCGGCCAGGGCGGTCACACCGTCCGATTCAAACACCTTCATCGGTCCGGCGGCAGTTAGCAGCCGGTCGCCGAAGATGGCGGCCAATTCATCGATATCGGCGATGGGTTCAGATAGGCTGCGCGTCATGGGGCTGTCTTTCCTCACCCGAAAGAATCACCATTGTCGGCTAGCACGGTAGAATGCAGGGCGGTCGGCGATCAACGCTGGCTGGGGCGAGATTGCCGAATCATCCGACAGCGGAGCTGACTTGTAGGTAAACTAGTTAGGCGTGGGAATCGGGAGTGGATTGGTCCTTCCGGTTGGTGGGCAGCGATTGCCCGCCGGAGATTGCTCGGTTGCAAACATTGAGTCTACACACAGTGGCAAGACGATGACGAGTATGGACGAGGTAGTGGAGCTGCCGGAGGATTTTAGCGGACGCGTCCGACTCTTTCCGCTGCCGGATTTGGTCGTGTTTCCGCACGCCATGCAACCGCTGCATATTTTCGAGCCGCGGTACTGCGACATGCTCGCTGAATCGATGGCGACCGACCGCTTGATCGCAATGGCGACGCTCCGAGATGGACCGCAAGCGGCGTTCGCCAGTGACCCTGGAATCCATCCGACCGTTTGCATCGGCAAGGTGGTCTCGCATGTCGAGACCGAGGACGGTGGACACAATGTTTTGCTGATCGGTGCCCAACGAGCCAAAATCCTGCGCGAACTGCCGACCAATCGCTCGTTTCGGATGGCTGACGTCGAGGTGGCTGTCGACTATCACCCGGTGACGGATCTGTCTCAGGCACAGGAGCTCAAACGGCAGGTGCTCGATGCCTTCGCCGCGGTGATTCCTCCGAGTGCGACGGTCCAGCATAACTTGCATGAACTGATGGCCGGGCAGATGGGGTTGGGGCCGATCACCGACATCATCTCCTACACCTTGCCACTGGGCTTGGAAGCCAAGTTGGCACTGTTGGCCGAAGCGAATATCGGCGAGCGGGCGCGATTGCTCGTGCAGGTACTGCGGGCACGCAAGCACGCGGCCGGTTCGACCAGTCCCGCCAGTGGCGCCGCATTCATCGGTTCAGCATCGCAGAATTCAGCGGCAGGAGGATTTCCGCCGCCGTTTAGCCTCAACTGATGCCGTCGCAGCCGAACTCACCGCCGTCGCCTTGCGGCGCTGGTGCGACTTCTCCACGGTGGTGAGCGGGGGGACAGTCGGTTGTCCTGGCTGCGGTGACCGGTAGGATGGAACGGCAGCTCTTTCGGCCCGTCTTGGAAAGCGGAATGTGATCGCGATCCCCCGGAATCTGTTGAAATCACGGTATTTGCAGTCTTTTAGTGAATCAGGGTTCCCGATCGATGGACGTTCCCGCTGCGGTCAATCAGCGCCAAGTTTCTGTCCCTGCTCCCGCTTCCGAGCCGTTGCCGCCGGCATTTGTCGATAAGAACGAGCCGCGTCCCGAGGGCGTCGACCTGCCGCGGATCGAGGCGGCAGTGCGAGAGATTTTGTTGGCGGTGGGCGAGGACCCCGACCGCGACGGGCTGCTGGAAACCCCGGCACGGGTGGCGCGGATGTACGCGGAGATGTTCGCTGGGCTGAGTTATGATCCGGGCCGGCACTTGGCGAAAATCTTTAAGGAAGACTACGACGAGATTGTGCTGGTTCGCGACATCACGTTTTGCAGTATGTGCGAGCACCACCTGTTGCCGTTTACCGGGACTGCGCACATCGCCTACTTGCCCAGCGGTTCGGTGGTCGGCCTGAGTAAGTTGGCTCGTTTGGTCGATGAAGTGGCGCGCCGTCCGCAGGTCCAGGAGCGGATGACGCAAAAGATCGCCGATCTGATGGAGCAGCGACTGGAGGCCCGCGGCGTCGCGGTGGTGCTCGAAGCGAGCCATTCGTGCATGACGGTCCGCGGCATTCGCAAGCCCGGCAGCTTGTGCCTCACCTCGACGGTCCGCGGCGTCTTCCGCGAAGACCCCAAGAGCCGCGCCGAAGTGATGGATCTGATTAACCGCAGTCGCTGAGCCATGCGTTCCCACGCATGACGGGCCGAGGCGATTTCCAGCGCCGCTAGAACGTGATCAGCGGCGTTGGCGGGCCGCCTCCGGCGACCGTTCTCCACTTGCGAGTCGCAAGTACCGGACGCGCATGCAGGAAATCCGCAGCGCCCGGGAGTATGATAGAGGCAGGTGTTAGCAGAAACCTTGCCCAGCAATGGATTTTTCGGGTACCTCATCCCTTATCGATGCGTTCTTAGCATGTCCTGGGTGAGTCTTCCCGAGTTCCCGGCGAGATGCTGGCACCTTGTCGATATACCTCGCTCTCGGTATGTCGTCCTCCTGCGCTGGTTTTTGTTCGATGCGAGTCTTTTTGCTGCTAACCTTCGTTGCGGTCTGCTGGGCTGGAGTGATCCAGGCGGCTCAGCCGACGATGCCGCCACAGGTTGAGCAAATCAATGCCTCGATTGAACAGCAGTGGCGCGATTATGAGATCAAACCTGCGCCTGATGCGCCCGTTGCGGTGTGGTGTCGGCGAGTCTATTTAGATGTAATCGGCCGCATTCCGACACTGCAGGAATTAAACGAGTTCCTGCAGGACCGCGCTCCGGGAAACCGCCAGCGGTTGGTGGAAAAGTTGCTGGAGGATGAGCGTTACGCTGAAGAATACGCCGGTCATTGGGCCACGGTATGGGCCAATATTCTCATCGGTCGCAGCGGGGGGCAAGATAATAATTCGCTCACCAATCGCGACGGGATGATGAAATACTTGCGCGATGCGTTCGCGAGTAATCAGCCTTATGACCGGATGGTGTATGAGCTGGTGACGGCCGAAGGAGCGACTAAACCAGGCGTGGCGGGATTCAACGGCGCTGTCAATTTTTTGATCGACAAAGTCAATGAAGAAGATGCGGTGCTGGCAACCAGCAGCACCTCGAGGATCTTCTTGGGGCTGCAAGTGCAGTGCACCCAGTGCCACAACCATCCCTTCAATCAATGGAAGCAGCAGCGGTTCTGGGACTTCAATGCATTCTTTCGCCAGACCCGTGCACTGCGGCGTTTTGTTCCCGGCACCAACGACATCGACCACGCGGAACTGGTCAACGAAGATTTCGCGGGACAAGCCAATGATGCCCGTGATGCGCTGATCTTTTATGAGCTGCGCAACGGCTTGGTCAAAGCCGCCTATCCCGTATTCATTGATGACACCGCGATCGGTGTCAGCGGCTACCTCAGTGAGGTCAATCGTCGCCAAGAACTCGGACGTCTGATTGTCAACAGTCCCTACCTGGACAAGATGATGGTCAATCGGATGTGGGCGCACTTTCTCGGTTATGGTTTCACCAAGCCGGTCGATGATCTGGGGCCTCATAATACGGCCAGCCATCCAGACTTGTTGGAATACCTCGCGACTGAGGTTCGCAAGAACAGTCACGATGTCAAAGATCTGATTCGTTGGATCACCCTGAGCAAGCCTTATCAGCTAAGTGCCCGCCACACGGGAACCAATGAGATCGATGATCCCTCCATCGGTGAGCCGCCCAAGTTCTCGCACTTTTATTTGCGCCAAATGACGGCCGAGCAGTTGTATCAGTCGTTGGTGACCGCCAGTGGCGCCACAGCGGCAGGCAGCTATGAGCGGCAGGAGCAACAGCGGCGACAATGGTTGCAACAATTTGTAGTTGCTTTTGGAACGGATGAGGGTGATGAGGCGACGACCTTTAATGGTTCGATCCCTCAAGCACTGATGTTGTTCAATGGCGAGCTGACGACTCAGGCGATCAGCAACCGCGATGGCGGGTTCCTGAAACGTGTCGTGTTGGAGCAGAAGACGCCTCGCGATCGGGTCACCCATCTGTTTTTGACAGGATTAGCACGCCGCCCGTCCCGTGATGAGTTGTCAGTTGCTAGTAAGTTGCTCACCGCCCGCGGGGGCGATGAAATCGCGATGCTCCAGGACCTGTGGTGGGCGATTATCAATAGCAACGAATTCATCATGCAGCACTAACGATTCAGCCGCAGCGGGAGCTACCTCTTGTGGGGCGTGTCTCCTGCTGGCATCCAAGCGAACGATTCCCAAGGGGCTGGCCCCTTTTTGAGCACCCAGGTCAGGTAACGTTTGATGAGCCCCACTGCTTTCCGCACTCCGGCCGGGATGACTCGGCGGCACTTTAATATGCACCTGGCCGGTTCGGCGGCCATGGCGTCGACCGCGTTTTCATTCGGAAACGCGATCGCTGCCAACGCGGAGGAATTACGGAAGAATCGTAAATCGGCCATTTTGCTGTGGATGGGTGGAGGACCATCGACGATCGACCTGTGGGACCTGAAGCCGGGGGCACCGACCGGAGGTCCATTCCGGCCGATTGGTACCACCGGCAATGCTCAAATCAGTGAGCATTTGCCGATGCTGGCTCAGCAGATGCATCACCTGTCGGTGGTCCGCTCGATGTCGACACGCGAAGCCGACCACAACCGGGGCCGCTACTACATGCATACGGGCTTCGTGCCCAATCCGAGTATCGAGCACCCCAGCTACGGTTCGGTGATCGCTCACGAACTCTTCGCACAGCGGCCGGAGTTGCAGATTCCGCCTTTTGTTTCGGTCGGCGGAGCGGGAGCCGGACCGGGATTCTTGGGAATGGCCTGGGCGCCGTTCTCGGTCACCAGCAACGGGCGAATCCGCAATCTGGACATGAAGATCGACGATAAGCGGCTGATGCAACGCGTCGCCGCGCTGGAGCTGATCGAAAATAATTTCGTGAAACAGACGCGGCCGGGCGCAGCGGGGCTGGGTAGCCCGGCGGCCGAACACCAAAAGGTGCTCCGCAAGACGCTCGATCTGATGACCAGTGATCAGATGCAGGCATTCAAGGTCGAGCAAGAGCCGACCGAGGTCAAGGAACGCTACGGCACGACCGGTTTTGGGCAGGGCTGCTTGCTGGCGCGGCGATTGGTCGAAGCCGGGGTGCCGTTTGTCGAGGTCGATTTAGGCGGCTGGGACAACCACAGCGACATCTTCAACACGCTCAGCAACCGGAAATTGCCGGAAATGGATCGCGCGATGAGCGCTTTGGTCGAAGATTTGGCTCAGCGCGAACTGCTGCAGGACACCGCGATCATTTGGATGGGTGAGTTCGGCCGCACGCCGCGGATCAATCAGGATGCTGGCCGCGACCACTGGGCACGCTCCTGGTCGATCGTGGCCGGAGGGGGCGGACTGAGGGGCGGTTTGGCGATCGGTGAAACCAGTAGCGACGGCACTGAGGTGCTGAGTGAACCCTACAGCAGCGAGGATTTGATGGCGACAGTCTGTAAGGGACTGGGTATTTCCCTCGACACCACGTACACTTCCAAGAATGGTCGACCGATGAAGATTGCTGGCGGCGGCAAAGTGATTCAAGAGTTGCTGGCGTAAACGGTGGGCCATCCCAGTTATGGCACTCGCGTTCCCAGCGACATGTATTTCCTCTGTGATTGATGATCCAGCCGACTCGCAACGGTCAGCGACAGATTTAATCCGTCGCCACCAAGTAGGTGTTTGGCGATACCTGCGGATGCTCGGCTGTGATGAATCGCTCGCCGATGATTTGACTCAAGAGGCCTTGCTGAAGGTTCTGGGACGCGATTCGTTCACGCAGTTGAGCGATACTGCTACCGCCGCTTACCTGCGACGCACCGCACACAACCTGTTGGTTTCATACCATCGCAAGGGGGGGAGGGCGAAGACGATCTACACCTCGGATCCGTTGGACGAGGTTTGGAATCGCTGGGCCGGGAGTGACCTGACTGGCGACGAGGTGATCGATTCTCTAAAGGAGTGCATGCAGGCGCTCACTGACCGAGCGCGGTTGGCATTGCAAATGCGTTACGCTGATGATGCTAGCAGAGCCGAGATCGCCCAGGCGCTGCAGATCACCGAACATGGCACACGAAATTTAATGCAACGAGCGAAACAATTATTGCGGGATTGCGTCCAAGCTAAGTTGACCGGGAAAAGTTTTTAATGAGCGATCCAGCGAAGACACCGCCGCAGCCTTCGGGCCCACTGAGCGAAGCGGATGAGCGTGCGCTCGATGCGCTGTTGATCGAGGCGTTGAACCCGAACCGTCAACCGCGCGATTTCACCGCCGAGATTTTGCTGCGGCTGGACCAGCAGGCGGTGCAGTTGCCCCGGCGGGAAGCGGGTGCCCAGGACGAACGCTCGGGCGGAGTGGTTTGGGCTGTTACCGCAGTCGTCGCCGCACTGGCTGCGGCTGCGCTGGTGATGGTACTCTCGCGTGGCCCTGAGATCGCCCCTGACCCGCTTGTGCGGCAGGTGGCCGAGGAGCCGGCGGGCGCTGCGCTCGCGAACCGTGAGCCTGCGTCTACTGGCGTGCCCAGTGGTCCAACGGGCCTGGCCGATTCTCCGCAACCCGTCGCTCCGGCCGTCGCAGCAACCCGTCCGCGTCGAGACCCGGTGATCCTCAGCCGCGATCGGCAGGAGCTGTTGAGCGAGTTCGAATCGCCCGTGGCCTCATTGCCGCCGGGAGCCAATCAGGTCGATGTGTTGGCTCGTCCCGTTCCGGCCCGCTCACCGCTTAGCAACGCGAATTTGGCGGATTTCAACCTTCAGTTTGTTTCCTACTGGCAGTCGATCGGGGTGCAGCCTGCTCCGGCAATCGATTTCAACCGCTGGCAGCACCGGATTGCAGAGCGGTTCGGCTGGCAGCCGACCGCGGCTACGGAGCGGGAAGTCATTCGGACGGCCTTTTCCGACAGTGAAGCGAGTCGTGCCTTGGCTGAACGTTTGGTCGAGCAACTCGTCGTGGGGCTCAAGCCGAGCGAAGAGCGGCGTCAGCGGTTGATCGACGAGGCGACTGATGTGATCCTCAGCGGCGAGCGATTCGACCGTTGGCTCAGCACTTGGGTGACCGAAGATACGTGGATGGTGCAAAGCTCTGACGCCGGAATGCACGATCCGATTTTGGTGGGCGACTGGTTCGCCAGCCGAATTGTCGGAGCCGATGTCGGCTGCGCGAAGTGCCATGACTCTCCGATCGATAGCCGGTATGCGCAAGACGACTTCTGGGGGCTGGCGGCGTTGTTTTCACCGTCGTCCGGGGAATCGTTGTTTTATGAATTGCCGGATGGCCGGCAGCGGGTAGCGACGCCGAGCGTCCCGGTGCGTTGGTTTGGACGCAGCGCTGGCGCTGATCTGGAAACGGGCCGAAATGCTCAAGACGTGCTCGCTTCTCGTGAGGAGCTGGCGCGGCGGATTGTCGGCAGCCCGCAAGTGGCTCGTACCCTGGCAAATCACCTCTGGACGATTGGCTTTGGGATGCCGCTCGTGTCAGCCACCAGTTCTCCGCTGGCTCCGCCGCACGATGATTCGCTTGAACAGGCGCTGACGATGCTCGCTGATCGCCTGATGAGCGAAGATTTTGACATCCGAGCCGCGGCTCAGTGGGTGCTCGCGTGTGAACCGATGAGACGCGATGTCCCGGCTGTGCTGAGTAACCAGGGCTGGCAAGATGCTGATGAGGCGAGACTGGCTGCGGCTTCGCTGGCGCAGCGGTCCTTCGCCGCGGCCAAGGTGACAGCGCCTCAGGCCGATCGCGGCCAACTGCTGGCGATGATGCAATCTCGCAGCGGCCTGATTCCGGCAACCCTGACGGCCCCCGATTCGTTGCTAGCTCAGCCCTTGTTGCGCAGTCCGCAACCGCCAGGACAAGGGGCGACGGCTGCAGTGATGCCGCCAGCGACGGCTCGACCCGGCGGCCAACCGCAGATTGGCGAAGGCGAGTTGCAAGATTACTGGTGGAGCCAGTGGCTCGCTGATCGCGAAGCCTTACGCGGCGGCTGGCTCGATTCGATCTCGAACAGCGATCAGCAACTGCTGCATGCGTTT
>CALELC010000450.1 GCA_937904535.1 uncultured Planctomycetaceae bacterium | reverse complement strand
TTCGATATGGCGGGCGCGGATGGAATAGCAACCAGGTTCGGTCAAGCCAAACGTGTAGCGGCCATCGGCATCCGTTGCGCCTTCAAAATCATCTCCCTCGCTGTCATCCGGCCCCAAAATTCTCACGGCAGCACCTGCCGCTGGAGAACCATTGAAGGTCACCGTGAGTTCGACTCGATTGCCGACCGCCCGCGGGACGATATCCAATGCCAGTTTGCTCCGTGCATCGATCTGTTGCCACAGCGGCGAATGCAACGCGGGGCCCGACTTCGCATAGTACATCAGCCGGTAGGCCGAGCCGCCTTTGTCGCGTACTCCAAAGTCCTGCGCGGCGACGAACAACTTTTGGTCCGCCGCCGGAGGAAGTTTGAGCGACAACGAATCGCCGGAGCGCGAGGGTTTCAGTTGTTCAACTTGGCCATCGGCGGTGATCGCCCAAAGCTGCAGCGGAGCCAACAAGTCGAGCAGGTCGGGATCATCCGGCGCCGCCGATTCGCCGAAGTAGATCTCCAACGTCTCACCGGGTTGACCGCTCGCGTCAACCGCAGGAACCAGCCAAACAAAGTGCGCCGCAGCGGTCTGCCAAGCGGTCAGCGACGCCAGTGCGGCGGCGACTAGGACTAAACGCAAATCGGTATATCTCATACTTAATCTCTCGTGTAAATGGGAACTCGATCAGTCGTGGCAATGGTCACAAATATTGTGAACCCTGCGGTTATCACCGCTCAGCGTCCGCTACTGGAAAGCGAAAACTCGAGCGTCTGCGGACTCCCGTCGGCGGTCGGTGAAAGCTCAGCAGTTAACACACTCTTATTGTGATATTTTTCGGGCAGCTTCGCCGGCAAATGACCCGTACGTGGCTTCACTCGCGGCCGCAGCAGCGCCTGTTCGTCATCGTGGGCGAACTCGCCTTCGACGACTCGTTCGATCTCGACGCGATGGCGACCGGCGGCCGGAGCTTGTTCGGTAGCCGCTGCAAACTTGCCCTCGTGGATCGGAAACATCGTCTTCGGGCCCGGAGTTTGGCCGGTGGGGATAAAACGAATGATCGCCTCATCCAGCGGCACCTGATCCAGCGTCACGGTTCCTTCGATTGGCACCCGCGTGAACGACTCTTGGGGCTCCGCGCTGCAGCCTGTATAGGTCAGGAGCAGGACCGCAAGCAGCGAGCGAGTGGTCTTGGCTCGCAGGCCGGTAACTCGCTCGCCCGCGACATCACCAGCTAACATCGCTGAGCACCTCACGACCATTGCGCGTGGCCAGCGCATCAAGGGTCACCGCATTGACGCTATCGCTGATAAAGTGGATTGATCCGTCGACGAAGCTAAACTGCACGCCGCCCGGATGATCGCTGCGGAACGAGCGCACCCAGCCGGAATCGAAGATCCCATCATTACCGATGTCACGAGGATTGAATCCGTGCTCCGTCGTCGCCGCCGTGGAGCCCGGGAAGGGGTTGATCCAGTAGGTAAAGGAGAATCGTGACTGCCCGACGCAGTCGCCGGAACTGAACTTATAGTCCGGCAGGTTATAAGCCGTTTCACCGATCATTAACGTGTTGCTCGTCCCGTCGGTAACATCGCGCAGTGCGGTCTTACCGCCCACCGCGTCCGAGTAGATGAACGCACCGTTGAGGTTTGGGCGGGGCTCGCCCATCATCGACCAGTACTGGCTGTAGTCCAGCGAGCCGATCGATGCGGCATAGGTTCCCGCAGCACGGCCGCTGTCGGCACCGCAGCCGGGAACCTGTCGTCGCAAGGCCGCTGACGGACAGAGATACACCGGGATTTCTTGTCCGGCGACGCGCAGGTTTTGAGGATCACTGTTGCCGAGATCGAAGTTGTACTGCTCAAACTCTGAGGCCTTTTCGATCAGAGGCAAAATCGTCGCGAACAGGCTAGCGCCACTGAGGTTGCTGTTCGCGATGCCGCCGGCATTGACCGTTGGCAATTGCTTGTAGAGCGATTCATAGTTGTGAACCGCCAATGCCATTTGTTTGAGATTGTTTTGGCACGACATCCGCCGTGCGGCTTCGCGAGCAGACTGGACAGCGGGTAATAGCAACCCGACCAAGATGCCGATGATCGCGATCACCACCAGCAGTTCGACGAGCGTAAAACCGCGGTAAGAGTCGAGCCGCAGTCGGACTCGTGAGGACAAAGGGGCAGAACCAGGCCATAGCGGCGCAGCCATTGGAGTGACTCCAAAACACGGGAAACGGGCGCCCGACACGACGAACGAGCGTCGGGCGGAACGATCCGAGCGTGGCTGGCTAGTGAGCTGGCTGCGTAATCGGAAGAGTTGATTCCCTGGCCGCCACAACGACCGAGATTGAGAATCAATATCAATAGGCTGCTAAACGCCACGCACCGCGTCAAGTCCGCCCCACAAAAAAAATGGCCAGCGCCGCAGGCCACTGGGCTTACCGGCGTCGGCTTGAGCCCAACCCCCTTGCCGACAAATGAACTTTGCGCGCGGAGCTTTGAGCAGCGTCGGACTCGATCTGCCCAGCGGCGATCGCCACGGCCTGGCTCAGCATCGCGTGGCCGAAAAGGGGCCCCCATCACCGCCTCCTTCGCAAGCTGTGGATGGCATCTGGGACTTGCCAGCTGTTAACGCAACGGCGTAAACGCTTGCCCGCATCAGTAGGCATCGCAGGCCAAAGCAGACATCCCAATTCCAAAGCCATTCCAGCCTGCTGCGTCTTACCTGATTTGCTTTAATCAAAACGGTGACGACGAATAGGGACTGTAGAGGGTTGTTGGATTGATTAAGGCATCATACAGCGCGCTGCCTACAACCAGGGCAATCACGCAGTAAGCGATTAGCGCCGCGAAGAATAACACCATCACCACCGGAAGGCCTCCGCGGGCCCAGCCCAGTTGTGCTCCCAGTGGGAGGTTGGCCCAGGCCGATGCCCCAGTCGCCGCCGCCAACAGTACCCAGAAGAAAACGGCTTCCGGCATCGCCGTATGACTAAAAGCGAACACCATGCAAGCAAATGAGCATGCAGTGGTGACTACCAACAAGGCTATGAGATTGCGCAACAATGTCGATGCTGCAGAGTGCGCCGGGACGGTCACACTGCTAAGTGCCTGCGGCGGTTCATAGGGATTGTGAGACATCCGTTGGCGAGCTCAGTGTGCGGCGGTAATACATCGCAACCGCACCGTTGCGAAAGGGTCTCCCCGAAACCAGTTCCAGCCGGCGCGTACTGGCCAGCCCCTGCTGGTACAGAGTCGGCCCATGCCCGGCGAGCCTGGGATGAATGACGAACTGGTACTCATCGATCAGATCCAACCGTTCCAGTTCCGTCGCCAACTTGCCGCTCCCCAGCAGCACACCGTCCGGGGTTGCGTCCTTAAGCCTCTGCACGCTTGTCCGCAACTCGCCCGCGATACGATGGCTATTGGTCCAGGGGAAGTCCGATCGCGTCGACGACACCACGTACTTTGGCTTGGCTTCCAGCTTAACCGCCCACTCGCGCATCGCCGGTGACACTTGTTCGTCGCCGCGAGCGACCGCTGGCCAGTAGCTCTCCATCATCTCATAGGTGACGCGGCCCCAGAGCATCGCCCCTGCCTCGTCCATCAGGCGAGTGAAAAAGGCGTGGGTTTCGTCATCGGCAATCCCCTCCTGGTGGTCGACGCAGCCGTCGAGGGTGACGTTGATGCTAAAAGTCAAGAGTCCCATAGGGCGAGTCCACTCCGAGTCGTGCCGCCGGCTGAAAGGTCACTTATCGATCGGCACCGGGCAATAACTGATGATCGCTAAGCGAATCGCGACGACGGGTTCTCGATTGCTAACGCACGATTGCGGTTCGTTAAGCGGATTCGTTGCAGGCAGCCGATCGACAAGTTGGAATCGCGGAAAGTATAGCCGATTAGCAGAGACAGCGAGGGCAGGTCATGCACCGACGGCAACGTCTTCCTGATATCGCTGAAGCAAACGCGAACGAAAGACAAGCTGCCGTAAAGTTCAAACTGAGAACGCCTTAAGAAATCTTTAGACCCGCCCCTGATCGAAATCAAAGGAGCGAAAGTTTCTTCATCACCATGCCTTCAAACCCGTTTGCATCTCTTCAAACGGAAGCCTTGATTAATTTCCCCGTTGAAAGATCCTCCGTTTGCCATGTTGACTGCTCACTGTTGCGACCGGCTGTGAGCCGGGAGGAACTGCAAGTAGCGACGGGACACACCAGTCGATCGATTCAACCTGCTGTTGAAAGACCAGCTTGCGACCATCGCTGGCTTAAGCTTGATGAGACGCAGCGGCAGGATTGCTGGCACAGTTGTTGCCGCGATGGCGGGACGACATGACCTTGCTCGCTACCCTTTTCGCTGGAGAAGCGTGATGACACTGCATCAGCCCGAAAGCAACTTAACTCGTCGTCACCTGCTGCAGGCGAGCGCCCTCGCCGGCCCTCTATTGCTCGCCGCCAGCGGAAAAACGCGCGCTCAGGAAAGCGGTTCGCCGGCAGGCCCGCTGCAGCATCCCACCTCACGATATCCGCAGCCGCCGTTCGACAAGCAGCCGAAGCTGGATTGGCCGGGGCTGACTTCGCAGATGAACCCGCGACCGGATCATGGCGAAGAGAGTTACCACGGCTCGGGCCGGCTCGCTGGGCGCAAAGCACTGATCACCGGCGGCGACTCCGGGATTGGCCGCGCGGTCGCAATTGCCTTTGCCCGCGAAGGCGCCGACGTGGCGATTGGCCATCTGCCAGCCGAAGCGGCTGACGCGGCGGAAGTCGTGAAGTTGATCGAAGCCGCCGGTCGTAAGGCGGTCTCGCTGCCGGGTGACATCAAGGACGAAGCGTTCTGCCAGCAGCTCGTCGCTGACGCGGCCAGCCAACTCGGCGGGCTCGACATCTTGGTTAACAACGCGGCTTATCAGATGGTCCAGCCCGCTCTGAAAGACTTAACCACCGACCAGTTCGACGCGGTGTTCAAGACGAACGTGTATGCGATGTTCTGGATCACCAAGGCCGCTCTAGCCCATTTACCCGCCGGCGCCGCGATCATCAACACGGCTTCGATTCAAGCCTACGATCCTTCACCGGGCCTCGTTGATTACGCGCAGACTAAAGCTTGCGTCGTCT
>CALELC010000449.1 GCA_937904535.1 uncultured Planctomycetaceae bacterium | reverse complement strand
TTGCAATGTAATGATCTTTTTGCCCGAAAACTTATCGATGATCCCGGCCAACGATCCATCGTATTGCACCAGCCCGCCAGCCACGATCACGACACGTTTGCACAGCGCAGCCACGTCCTTCATATAGTGGCTGGTCAACAAAATCGTGATTTGCCGCTGTTCCTGATAGTACCGCAGAAACTGCTGAATGTTGTGCTGGGCGATCACGTCCAGCCCGATGGTCGGTTCATCGAGAAACAGCACTTCGGGCGAATGCAACAGCGCCGCGATCAACTCCATCTTCATCCGTTCACCGAGCGACAGCTCGCGAACCGGTTGTCCCAGCAGGTTCGTGACTGTTAACAGGTCGGTCAACTCATCGAGCGTTGCTTTGAACTGCTCGGGCGGAATCCCATAAATCTGCTGGTGCAGGCGGTAGGATTCTTGGGCCGGCAAATCCCACCACAGCTGATTCTTTTGCCCCATCACCAGCGCAAACCGGCGTCGATACTCGTTGTGCCGTTCCCAAGGGACGAAGCCCATCACCGTCGCCTCACCGCCCGTCGGATTGATCACTCCCGAGAGCAACTTGAGGGTCGTCGTCTTGCCGGCTCCATTGGGGCCAAGAAACGCCACGAACTCGCCCGCTTCAACCTGCAAGTTGATGCCTCGGACCGCTTCCACCTCGGTATAGGTGCGGCGTCCCAAGCCACGGATACTCTCGAACAGCCCCTCGCGTTTGCGATACACACGGTAGGACTTCGTCAGTTGGCGAACGTCGATGATCGGCATAGTGGTGAAGTTGTCACTCGACGTGGGTGCGGCGGATAGAACTGCGGCTTGAAGGATACGCAACGCTGCGCCGGTACGTTGGCTCGTTGAGCCCACCGCAGCCGCACTCGCTTCGTGATCTACTTCTCGTCCGGGGTTGAATGTCGGGCAGTCGGTCGAGTCTTAAAGGCGAACGGTTTGGCCCGTCTTGGCGGATTGATAAATGGCTTGGATCAGTTCGACACTGCGCCGGCCCTCAGTGCCGTCGATGAGCGGCACGCGGTCCTCGGCAATCGCTGCAGTGAACTCGTTAAACAACTGAGTGTGGCCGTGATGGCCAATGGCTGCCGGGTCACCGGCACCGCCGCCGGTCTTGGTCTTGCCGGCCATGCGTTGCCGGATCTCCTCATCCTCGGGAGTTTCCTCGGCAAACTGCCACTGCTTCAGGTCTTCCTCTTCCAGGATCGCTGTTCCGCGATTGCCGGAGATCTCGATTCGTTTCAAGCAACCTGGGAACGCCGTCGTGGTCGCCTCGATCACTCCCAGGGCACCCGACTTAAAGAGCAAATTGGCGACAGCGACATCTTCGACCTCGATCCGCTCGTGGGTCATGGTAGCCGTCCGCGCGTGAACCTCAGCGACGGGCCCCATCAACCACAACAATAGGTCCACCGAGTGAATCGCCTGATTCATCAACGCTCCGCCGCCATCGAGCGCCCAGGTCCCGCGCCAAGCGCCGCTGTCATAATATTCCTGGCTGCGGTACCACTTGACGTAAGCATCGCCGAGCGTGACCGTGCCAAAGCGATTCGCGTCCACCGCACGCTTCAGCAGTTGGGCCGACTCGTGAAAACGGCTTTGAAAGGTGACACCCAGTTTTACGTTGGCACTTGCCGCCGCCGCAATGATTTGATCACAGCGCTCGGTTGTGATCTCCAGCGGTTTCTCCACGATGATGTGTTTGCCTGCGGCCGCGGCAGCCAAGGCGGGTTCTAAGTGCGCTCCGCTCGGCGAACAGATCGTGATCGCGTCGATCTCAGGATCAGCCACCAGCTGTTCAAGGCTCGTAAACGCTCGGCAACCATATTGCTGTGCAAACGCCTGCGTCTTTTCAGCTGAACGGCTATAGACCCCAGTCAAGGTTGCATTGGGAGCATCAGCGATCGCGCGGGCGTGAAAGTTGGAAATCATGCCACAGCCGACCATTCCGAAGCGAACCGCCATGAAGGATCCTGTTGAATTGGAGTAAAGCAAAGTTGAACAAACAATCAGCAGCAACCGGGTCTAACTCGGTTCTGCGGCGATGGTGATCACCGCGTCTTCACCTTGGGCTTGGCCGCCACCGGAGACGGCGGCATCAAGAATTTCCGTGGCGAGTGTCTCACCCGCGATGAGCGTTTGATTCTCAATCACCGCTTGCTTCACCTGGTCCGAGTCGGTTTGGATGCCGATGCGGATACGATCGGTGTACTGGCAGCCGATTTCTTTGCGCAGGTTTTGGATCGTTCGAATCAAATCCTTTGCGATCCCTTCGCGAATCAGCTCATCGGTTAACTCGGTCGCCAGCACAACAACACATTGGCGTCCTTGTGCAGCGGCCCAACCTTCGCGCGCGGTCAGACGGATATCGATATCTTCGGCCGTTAATTCCAACGATTGATCGGCGACCGGCAACACGATCTTGCCAACACTCTGCATCTCGCTGAGCAATTTGCCGCCATCGGCATCCGCCAACGCCGCTTTGACGGCTGGCATGTTCTTGCCAACACGCGGCCCCAAGCGTTTGAAGTTCGGCACAATCTTATACTGCACGTACTGGTCGCCCTGGGTGGTGTAAGCGACCTCTTTCACATTGAGTTCGTCCCGCACCAGTGCATCATGGCTTTCGAGCCACTTGATCTCGCTGTCATTGGCCAGAACGACTTCCACCTTAGCCAGAGGCTGGCGGACTTTGAGGTTCGCTTCTGCCCGGGCAGCGCGACCGAGAGAGGCGATCTCACGCAACAGCCGCATCGAATCGCTGAGCGCTGTATCGATCAGCGCCGGATCGGCCTCGGGGTAGTCACACAAATGCACGCTGGCCAACGGCTGGTTGCCATCGGTGGAATGATTGGCAAACGGCTCTCGCAGGTGCTGCCAAAGGGTCTCAGCAAGGAACGGCGTAAACGGAGCGATCAACTTCGTGACGTCCAGCAGCACCTCGTACAAGGTCCAGAAGGCGTCAAGCTTGTCCGCCGATTCTTTCTCGCCAGCCCAGAAGCGATCGCGACTGCGGCGGACGTACCAATTGCTCAGGGCGTCCACCAGCGAAGTGATCGCGGCCGCTGCGTTGTAGTTATCCAGCGCGTCCATCCGCTGGGTCACGATTTCGATCGTGCGGTTCAGCTCGCTGAGAATCCAGCGATCGATCTCACTGCGCAGCGCCACCGGGCGATACCCCGTCGCACCTTGGAATCCACTACGGTGCAATTGCTCATCGGGTGTCGCCCCGGCCGTCGGATCAAAGCCGTCGATTTCAGCGTAGATCGTGAAAAAGCTGAATACGTTCCAGAGTCGCAGCAAGAACTCGGGGATTGATTCACGGATCGACTGCTCACGGTACCGGATGGCCGTCCATGGTGGTTGCCCGCTGAAGAAGAACCACCGCAGCGCGTCGGCCCCGTACTTCTCAAAGATTTCCGTCGGCTCGCGATAGTTTCGCTTGCTCTTGGACATCTTTTGGCCGTCTTCGCCCAGCATCAGCCCCAGGACGATGCAGTTGCGGAAAGGATGCGGCCCGTCGACCTGGACGCCATGTTCCTCGGCTTGTTGGGCACGTGCTTGCTCCGAGAACAACATCGTGCTGATCGCCAGTTGGCTGTAGAACCAGCCGCGGGTCTGATCGAGCGCCTCACTGATGAAGTCCGCCGGGAACTGATCTTTAAACTGCGCGTCGTTCTGGTGCGGCCAACCGAACTGCGCAAACGGCATCGCACCGCTGTCGTACCAACAATCGATGACCTCGGAGACGCGCCGCATCCGTGCTCCCGGTGCAAACGGCGAATCGTAGGTAACCTCGTCGATGTACGGCTTGTGGACTCGCAGATCGTCGACGAGTTCGGGCATCGCCGCCTTGGCCTGCTCCCACGCTTCGGTGCCGCTGACCCCGGGCTTAGCGAGCAACTCTGCGTAGCTCGCCACCGCTTCGCCCTTGCCGGTCTCTTGGCAAATCCAGATCGGCAGCGGCGTGCCCCAATAGCGCTCGCGCGACAGCGCCCAATCGACGTTGGATGCAAGGAAATTGCCAAATCGACCGTCGCGGATGTGCTCTGGCTGCCAACCGATTTGGGCGTTGTTGGCCAGCATCGCGTCGCGGTACTCGGTCGTGCGGACAAACCAGCTCCGCCGCGGATACTGAATCAGCGGATCTTGATCAGCACGCCAGCAGAACGGATAGGAGTGCACATACTGCTCTTGGTGCAGCAGCCGCTGTGACTCCTTCAACTGGCGAATGAGCGGTTTATCGGCATCTTTCACCCACACGCCCGCGTGGTCCGGTACCTCGTGTGTGAACTTGCCATCAGGGCCGACAGCGCAGAACAGTTCCAGCGTGTGTTGATCGATGAACCGTTGTCGCTCTTGCAACAGCACCTCATGGTCAGCCTCACCAAAGGCCGGCGCCATGTGTACGATCCCGGTGCCGCTGTCAATGGTGACAAAGTCCGCTGCGACCACGCGGAAGTAACGGTGCTGCGCCGTGCCGTCAGCGAGCGTGCCGATCTCCCCGGCGCGGGCGGCATAGGTGTCGAACGGCGGCTGGTAGCGGAGCCCGATCAGGCGGGTGCCGTCGATCGTTTCCAGCGTTTCCAGCGGCCGTTTGATCTTATGAGCCAACGTATCGACCAGCGCGGTGGCGACAATCAGCTCTTCGCCAGTCTCCTGATCCGCGACCACACTGTACTGCAATTCAGGATGAACCGCTGCGAATTGGTTGCTTGGCAGCGTCCACGGGGTTGTGGTCCAGACAACCAAGCTCCGGTTCGGGCGGTCGATCAACGGAAACCGCACATAGACGCTCGGATCAGCAACCTCACGGTAGCCCTCGCCAACTTCGCCGGCCGACAGCGCGGTGCCTCCCTGAGCCCACCACCACACGATCTTGTGCCCCTGGTACAGCAACCCCCGATCGTAAAGCTGCTTCAGGCTCCACCAAACGCTTTCGATATAGCTCTGGTGATAGGTCACATAGGCGTCGTCCAGATCGACCCAAAATCCGAGCCGTCGGGTCAGCGTCCGCCAGGCCTGCATGTACCGCCAAACGCTGCGTTCGCAGTGCTGGATAAATGACTCGACGCCGAATGCTTCGATCTCTTCCTTGCTATGGATTCCGAGTTCCTTGCCAACCTCGACCTCAACCGGCAGTCCATGGGTATCCCAGCCCGCTTTGCGGACACAGCGGAACCCACGCATCGTTTTGTAGCGAGGGAACACGTCCTTGATCGAGCGTGTGAGGCAGTGCCCGGGGTGCGGCATCCCATTGGCTGTCGGCGGCCCCTCGTAGAACACGAACGAAGGAGCACCTTCTCGGCGGCGCAGCGATTCGTGGTAGACATCCGCTTCGTCCCAAAACTTCAGCACCTCGTCTTCCATCTGCGGAAAGTTCGGGTGATTGTTCGCGGCACGAAAAGCAGAGACAGAGCTAGACATAGTGGCTGAGCGTAGCGGGTTCGAACCGATCAACAGAGGACAACTGCGGATAAAACAGCAAGACGAAGCCCCACGGCGGGCGGGCCGGCGGTGAGCAGCGAAGCATCCGTGCGCAAGTGTTAAGTCGAGCTGCTACTAATAGAATCCATGACACGCGATGCGCGAACGTGGGATCGATCAACTCACCCACTAGAATACCCGCTGGACGGCAACCAGCAGGAGCAAGTTCGCGCCGGTAGGGCCAAGCCCCAGCCGCCTGGTGGGACGACCAAACGCAGATCGCCGCTTGGCGCTGCGACTCACGGAGCCGCAGTCGCC
>CALELC010000448.1 GCA_937904535.1 uncultured Planctomycetaceae bacterium | reverse complement strand
CTTGGTCAGCGGTGTAATCGATGTGACGACAACCGAGGTCGCGGATGAAATCGTCGGTGGTATCTTTCCAGCTGGACCAGCTCGGTTTGATGCAATCCTGGCCAAACAGGTCCCGTACGTGCTGAGCCTCGGCGCGGTGGACATGGTGAACTTCGGCGGGCTGCAGACCGTCCCGCCGGAGTTTCGCGACCGCAGGCTGCAGGTACACAATGCCCAGATCACGTTGATGCGGACGACGGTCGAAGAAAACCGCCAAATCGCCCGCTGGATTGCCGCCAAGCTCAACCGATCTACTGCGCCACTAATCGTGCTGGTTCCCGAGGGAGGCGTGTCGGCGCTCGATGCCCCTGGGCAGCCGTTTTGGGATCCAGCAGCCGACGCGGCGCTGTTTGCCGAACTCGAAGCGGCGCTGCAGGTGACGGCGGAGCGGCAGATCCGGCGACTGCCGCTACATATCAATGATCCTGCCTTTGCAAGCGGCTTGCTGGCCGCCTATCACGAGGTCAGCCACGCGCGTTAGCTGTCAGTGCCAGGTACCACGCCAGTCCAACGAGGACGATCGTAAGTACGCCCGCCGCCAGTTGAACGAGGCGTTTATTCAGCCAGCGTTCGGGCAACCGACAACTCAACCAGCCAAACAGTAATCCCGAGCCAAAACCGGCAACGTGGGCGGCGACATCTGTGCGTTCTCCACCCATGCCGGTGAATGCCAACAGCAGAATGCCACCGATGAGCGGGCTCCAGCGGACAAATCGCTTTTCCTGAACCGCGGCCCGCGGACGAAGCGAATGGGCGACGATGCTGCCCAGTGCCGCGAACACGGCTGTCGAGGCACCGATCGACGTGTGGTCGGCTCGCTGAATGAAAGCGTTGATCAGGTTACCGGTGGCCCCGGCCGTCACGATCACGAACCAGGCCACGCCGCCACCAAGGAGCCGTCCGGCAAGCAACCCGAACATCGATCCGAAGATCAGGTTCGCTACCAGGTGCGAGGCATCCATGTGCAGGGTCAGCGCGGTGACCGTCCGCCACCACTGGCCCGCCGTGACACTCTCGGCATGCATCCATCCAGCGGTTAACCACTCATATCCGAGGGTCCGGCGGGCTGCCAGGGTGGCGATCGCCATGATGACGATCGCATAAACTGTCACCGCTTCGATGGCGCCCTGATAGAGCGCAATCTTCTTCGTGGCGTCCTGCGGCTGGTAAGGATTCTCCTGCCGGTAGGCGGCCAGTTCTGCAGTCGCCCAGTCGGCGTGTTCCCGACTTACCAGGAGATGCCACCGACCGTCGATCTGACGCGCTTCCGAAGCGATCCCGACAGCTGAGAGCACCAATCGCAGTTCCGAACATTCTCGCTGCTGCGCTGTCGACGATACGATCTCAAGACCAGCAGGCAACTCGTTCATCTCCCTATCCTGGATGCATTCGGTACGTAGGGCAATCCCTACGCGCTGGTTGTCAGCAGGGAAGCAAAGTGGATAGCGACCAAGAGTTCGAGCACCGATCAATGACCAACTGCTGGGTGATCCGCAGCGCAAGTGGGTGAGTCGATCCCAAAGTTGATCGATAGCGAGCGGATGATCTCATCACCGACGGTGGCCTGGGGATGGCAGATCGTGCGCTGGGAGAGCTGCACGAGGTCATCGATGATCGCTGGCAACTCGGCAATCGGAACATCGAGTGTTACGTAGTTGCGACTCCAGCGGGCGAGCCAGCACGCGTCGGCGACGAGGTCCCGAAATCGCTGGAGCGCGGCCACCTGCTGCCCCCGACTGATATCAGCGATAAAGTTCAGCCAAGCGGCGCCTTGTTGTTGTGAGATCACAAAGGTCCGTTGGGGAACTTCGCAGTCGGAGCCTGTCGTGCGTCGGGCCAGATCAACTTGCATGCTTATCACCTGCTCCGCTGAAACAATGCTGGACTGAAAGGATGGATGGCTGCAGGTTCACGATCCGAGAGGCTTGAACGCTAGGCAGCCGTTCTGGCCACCAAAACCGCTCGAGTTGCTCAGGGCATAGCGAATGGTGCGCTGTCGCGCTTCACCCGGGGTGTAGTCGAGCGGACAGGCGGGATCGGGAGTCTCGTAGTTTGCAGTGGGCGGAATCAAGGAGTGCTTCACCGCCAGCACCGCATACACCGCCTCGATTCCGCCAGCAGCCCCCAAGCAGTGTCCGGTTACACTCTTGGTCGATGAAATCGAAATCTTGCTGGCCTCTGCACCAAAGACGGTGCCAATCGCCTCGCTTTCCAGCGAGTCATTGGTCGGGGTCGAGGTGCCGTGGGCATTGATGTAATCGACCTCATCGAGGCCGATGCCGCCATCGCGCAGGCACTCCTGCATGCAGGCGACAAGTCCCGCGCCGCCGGGCGACGGAGTGGTGATGTGATAGGCATCGGCTGACGCGCCATAACCGGCCAGCTCAGCGTAAATGGTGGCGCCGCGGCGGCGGGCGTGTTCGTACTCCTCGAGCACCAAGAGGCCGCAGCCTTCTCCAATGACAAACCCGTCTCGATCCGCGTCAAACGGCCGCGATGCCCGTTGCGGATCGTCATTGCGCCGGCTGAGCGCGCGGATTTTCGCGAACGAAGCGATCGACAAGGGACAGGTGGCAGCCTCGGCACCGCCAGCGAGCATCATGTCAGCTCTGCCCTCGCGGATGTACATCGCCGCGTCGCCGATCGCATGCGTGCCGCTGGCACAGGCGGTGGCGACCGCTAGGTTGGCGCCCAACAAGTGATGTTGGATGGCCACAAAGCCAGAGGCCATATTGGGAATGGCAAACGGCAGCGTGTGGGGCAAGACTTTGGAGGCGCCGTGCTCGTGCAGGGTGATTGCGCTTTCTTCGATCTCGCCGAGACCACCGATCGCGACCCCGATCAAGCAACCGCAGCGAGGGCCATGTGTCTCGGCTTCGTAACCTGCATCGCTTAGAGCTTCGGCAGCAGCAACCGCGGCGAATTGCACGAATCGCGACGTTTGGCGAACCGTTTTAGCGCCGAGCAACTCGGTCGCGTCGAAATCGACAACTTCGCCGGCAATTTGCACAGGCAACCCGCTGGTGTCGAACCGCGTGATGCAGCTGATGGCGGAGCGGCCGCTCAACGCCGTGTCCCAGGCGGCTGCAACGCCGACGCCGGTGGGGGCTACGATTCCGAGACCTGTGACAACAACCCTGCGCATCTATTCCTGCCCACATAGCCTTGCGATTCAGAAGGGAGCGGGGCAGCCTGCGACGCGTGTCCGACGTCCAGACACCGTGCCGGTACTTGTCCAAGATCAGTACCGGCTTTCGCTGCGCCGCCAACCTTTGGTGACGATCAACCGTAAGGCATTATTGGCGACTGGGAGAAGAACGTCGCCGAGATTTTTGGAATCGAGCTAACTAGGGAGTGGGAATGAAACTGTTCTAACGAATGGTACAGACGAACTCGCTCACGCGGCCATCGGAACCATGGCGGTGTGTGCCGACACGGCCTGAGCGAAATACCGTTTCTCGGCCTCTGACATCCGTTTGCCCAACAACTCCATCACTCCGTATGTCTTTCGATAGACCTTCTCGTACAAGCAGTAGCGAGTTTGATCGAGTCGAGCAAAGTCGTGGCTACAGAGCACCGCAGGGTTGCCTTCCACCGCGGCATATTCTTTGACGTCCGAGCAAAGTTCACAACCAAACATCCGCTGGTGAACTTTGGCGTGCCGCGGATGGACGGCCAACAGCACGCGGTCGACCCCATGGAACCGGGCGTTTTGAAACAGCAGACCGATCAACTCCACGAAAAGCTCAAACCGCTGGGTTTTATCTTCCAGCGTTCGATCGCTCGCTAAGCATGACACTTCGGCGATCTGCAGTCCCTGTTCGCGCATCTCCTGGACTTCCGCTGAGAACAGCGATTCCAGGGGCAGTCCAAACTCGCCGTCGCGAACCAAGGTGCTGGTGAACACCACTTTGCCAGCACGCTTTACGACCAGTACATCAGTACGATCCGACAGGTGGTGCTTCATCACCCGCATGCCCATCGAATGGCTGGTCATCAAACCCGCCCGCACATAGGCGTCATGGACTAATTTAAATGCCGCTGCTCGTTCCTCTTGGTTCTCGGCTACCTTCAGTTCATAGGGGTGATTCGGAGTCTTTGCAGGCCCTACCAAGTACCCAGTGCGAGTCTTCGGCCGCCGTGTGACAACTGAAAAAGCCGCCCCTGTGCCAAAATTGGCGTAGGACGATAGCAACGGTGAGCCCATAGAACACTCTCCTGTAAGACAATGGAAGGAACAGGAATAACAGACCCGACAGGATCAAGGGAACAAGAAATCCCAACCGACAAATCAGCAAATAATGCGAATGAAAATGCGGGCATGAGCCCAAAGGCGGCGGCCGCAAGAGCGGACCTGCGAATCGCAGCAGCGATCAGGGCTGAACTAGGGTTGCCCTTGAGGATGGGCAACCAGCCGATCTGGCAAATGAACTTGCCGAGAAGGAATCCAAGGCATCGCTTGAGGCCGCCAACGTTGCCGAGCTCGCAATGCCGAAGTCGTCCGTTGACATGTGTTCCGTTTCATCAATATCAGGATCCCTGTCTGATGTCGTCGGTCGTTGGACCGGGCGGAAGGCCGCCACATCGAGTTCGGAGCGAGAAGAGGAGCCCGAAGTGTACCGATTTGGCCACAGCCAAGTGCGATTTTGACGACAGTTTTGCCACGAATATTTTAGTGGGGAGGCGACTAGTAGTTGTGGGTGGTGCGCAAAGGCTTGGTTCGCTGAAATTGGGCCTGTGTAGCTTCTCCAAACGAGTCACCTTGCGACCTCGGTTGCCTGGCTAATAAGCAACTCTTCGCTTTGCCTGCGGATCGGCGCCCGCTTGTCAGGCTGCGAACGCCCAGGCGATCTTTCCATGACCTCTGGAAAACTGCTAACAGCCCAAGTGTCGCCCGCGTGCGCTCGGATCCATACCAGTCCAGCGGAACGCCGGCCGGAGCTTCACCGCTCCTCTTTGCGGCCATGCGAGAATGAAAATGGATCGCGCAGCAATTCCAGGCAATGCTAGCACCTACAAGATTCGTTGTCGTCCTGCTGAGAGTCGTTGGGATTACTGTGAAGCATTCCAGCTCGTCTATCAGCGGTATCTTTCAGCCGGCCTGATCCGGCCCAACTTGGTCGGCGTGCGGATCGCTCCGCAGCAACTACAGCCGGGCTGCCGCGTGATCGTCGCTGAAAAGGCTGGCCGAGTCGTGGGAACGGTTTCGCTGGTCGACGGCGAGCGGGCCAAACTACCGGTGGAGCAGCTTTTCTCCCAATCGGTCGAGCTGCTACGAGCCAACGGGATTCGCTTAACGGAAATCGGATGCTTGGCCGCCATCGATGATTCGGGCCGCTTTCCCTCGCCCGTCTACTTGGCATTGACGCGCGCTGCGATCAGTTACGCACGGCTAGGGGCTGTCGACCGTTTGATCGTCACCGTGCACCCGCGGCACGCGAAGTTTTACGAGCGGGCGATGGGGTTTGTCCGCTTGTCGGATGAATTGCCCTATGACTTGGTCAACGGTCAGCCGGCTGTCTGCTTGGTCGGCTCACCGCATGATGCGCAGGCGTACCGACAGCCCTGGCGGCGGCATTTTTTTGGGAGCTACCCGCTGGACCACTTGGCACATGCCGGGCAGATGTCCGAAATCGACTGTTACTACTTCAGTCGCTTGCGCGACATCATCGATCGCGATCAGCGTCCAGCGTCGCGCCGGGCCGCCTAAAGCGGCGGTGAAACTCGGGCCACTGTCGATGGTGACGCATGTCGCCGGCACTAGGACGTGGCGAGAACTTCAGCGGTCGTTGGGGCCGAGCTGTTGGTTTGCGACGCAACAAGCCTGTGAAGCAAATCGATCGTCGCTGGGCTCCACCGGGTTGGAATCAACTCTTCGACTGTGACGGGACGACCGAACAGCCGTTCGTAATACACGGTATTGCGGATCGCTTCGAAGTCGAGCAGCAGGGCAACGGCTGGATTTCCGGCTGCATAGGGACACTGCTTCAGTTCCCCAAAGTATTCGAAGCCGAGCCAGCGAGCGTAAAATCGTGCGTGTTTGGGATGGGTGGCTGCGACCAAGGCATTGATATTACGAACGCGTGCAACTTGAACAACTAAGCTCGCCAGATAGCCGAAGACTTCTTTGAAACGCACCGGCGAGGTGCGGCGGTCCGCGAAACATCCCATCTCTGCGACCCGCAGGCCGGAACGCTTCAGCGTTTGAACCTCCTCACCGTACATGGAGTCCATCGGCAGACCAAGCGTCCCGTCGGCGACCATCGTCATGGTAGACACGACTTCGTCGCGGCACTTGGCGACAAACACCTCGGTTGTGTTGAGCGGGTGAAACGGTGTCAGCCGCAGCTGCAGCGTATTTTCGGCCGCGAGTCCGGCCCGGACATACGACTGATACAGCAGCCGAAAGGCGGATAGGAGGTCGGATTGCGTTCGCGCAAGTGTGATTTCGATGACACTGGGACGCTCATGCAGACCGGAAGCCAATAAAACATCGCTCGACGTGGCCGGGACGCTATGCAACATAGGGGTGACCTGCTGAGAAAGTACCAGGGCTAGTTTGCCGTTGGACGACTGGGAGATTGCCGTTCCCCCAGATGGTCGGTGCCTACAGCCCAACGCTAGTTCGCGTGGCGTTTGCGCCTGATAGCAGATCAAGCTTTTTGCAGTGTGATTTCCGGACTGAGTTCTATCGGTAACAGTTAGCGCGATTGCTCGGTGGGTGGTGTGGTCTTTTCTTATAGGGTGGCTGAAGGCGAGCATTCAGCTGCGCTTCGCTGGCTGCCAAGCGGTACAATCAAGTCAGAACAGCCCCGCTTCGGTTTGAACCCGTGGATAGGAGGTGGTCCGATGGTCGTGCCTGGCAGATTGAGCCGATGCTGCGAGTGGCGTTGGTGGAGCATCGCGGCGATCCTCTGGGCGACCACCGGCTGTGGCTCCCGAAACATCTATCAGATCGAGATGCGGCTCACCGACGAGGGCTTTGTGCGGACGGTCGACGTGGCCTCGCACCCGCGGCCCGCACCCGAGGCCGACGCGCAGGCCGCTCCGCTCGTGAGCGAAGAAGAGCGGAAGGTGTTTAGCGAGATCTACGGCCCGGGGCAACTCAACTCGGAGAGCGAGCGGTTTGAAGGCACTTTTGTCACCAGCACGCCCGATGATGTCGGTGGCAGCGGTTCGCTCACTCGCTGGACCAGCGAGTTGGGGGACACCTTCGTCTATCACGAACGCTTTCGTGGCAGGCTGCCGTCGCTGCACGATCGCAAGCTGCGCGAAGCGGCGATTGATCAGGTCGTCAGCTGGACGTCCGATTGGCTTGATGAAGAGTTGGCCGGGGTCGCAGGCGCCGGGGAAATCAAGCAATTCGTGACCAACGACTGGCGAACCGATTTGCAAGACTTGGCATGTTTGCTCGAGGTCACCGCCGGGAATGTTTCCGAGCATTCTTCGGCCGACCAAGGACGTCCGCTGCTGTTGGTCGCCCACTTTCTGATCGAACGCGGGTATCTGACGTTTACCGATCTGGCGGAACTGCCGCTGAACGATCTGTCCGAAACCGAACAACAGCGCTGGGGACTGGAGCGGTTGCGGCGAAAACTGATCAGCAGTACCGGCTTGTCTGCCGATGCTGAGCCGCTGCAGCGACTGGAAGACCATGAGGCGCTTGGTCGCCGCTTTCTGGATTTCCTCGGCCGGACGCCGGAGTATCAGTTGTGGCGAGAAGAGCAGTTGGCGGCCAACGCAGTCGCTTCGACCGAACCAGCGGCCTTTCTCGGGCATTCACTGGAGGCGGTGAGCGGGCCGCTATTTGCCAGCCTGCTCAACTGGGGCGGGATCGATGAATTGACGCTCGTGCTCCACACTGCGGTTAAGCCGCTGGAGACCAATGGCCAGTGGCAGGCCGAGAGCGGCAGCGTGCGCTGGCAGTGGAGATTGGCGCGTCGCTCCTTGCCGCCCCAAGAGGCTGACTGGATCTACAGCACTTTGCCGCAGGTCGCCTTTGCGCAGTGGGTGCAGGTGAATCAGGCCCGTCAGGAAGCACTCTTCGGCCAAGTGCTGATCCGTGAGACGGTGCTGCGCGACTACTGCCTGTGGCGTCAGCGGCTGAGCGAGCCGCAAGCGGCCCGCTGGCAAACGTTGCTGGATAAGCTCCCAGCGCTGGGGACTGAGGAGCGGATTGCGGCGCTGACTGAACTCAAACAGCAGTGGTCTGAGGAGTTCGCGGTCACGCCGTCGATTATCGATATCCTGCTCAACCGGCTCGCCAGCCCCTGAAAACCAGGGCATGGCCGTGCGGCAAGTGAGCGATTATTTCTTGCCGGTCGGCTTACGACGCTTGTTGGGCGGCGGCGCCTTCGGCGGCTCAGGGTTCATCTGCTCGCGGATCCGGTCGGCCAGCGACTTGGGTTTGGTCGTTTGAGTCGCAGACACGGTGCCGTCGATCACGCCTCCCTCGGCGAATGCCGGAACACCTTTGGACGCTGGAATCGTCTTCTTGACGACGATCCGCTCGATGATCCCCCAGGTGCTGCTGGTGATGAAGTAGATGCACAGCCCCGCGGGAACACGGAAGAAGAACAACGCCATCATCATCGTCATGATCGTCATCACCCGCTGAGTCATCGCGGTTTGCTCGTCCGTTGCCGGCGGCATGAACAGCTTCTGCTGGATCAGGAACAGAATGACGACCACGACGGGCAGGATGTTGAAATACGGTCCTAACCAACCGGTGCCGCGGCCCGAGAGGTAATCCCACAGCCAATCGCCCCAGTAGAACAGCATGTCCGGGGCTGCCAGGTTGCTGGCCCACTGCATCTTGGAGGACAGCGCTTCCTGACGCAGTTCCAAGTCGACCGACAGGCAGCGGTACAGGCCGATGAAAATCGGCAACTGCAACAGCGCGGGCAAGCAGCCGGCTAGCGGATTGAAGCCGACACGTTTCTGGAAATCTCGCTGGGCGCGCAACCGCCCTTCGATGTCATCTTTGTACTTCTCGTTGATCTTTTTCAGTTCCGGAGCGAGCTCTTGCATCCGCTGAGCGTGGATCGCAGCGTTGCGGCTGATCGGGAACAAGCAAGCTCGCACCAGCACCGTCAGCAGGATGATCGCGATAGCGTAGTTGCCGCTGAGGCGATTGAAGGCGTGCAGGATCGAGCCGAGGAACTTCGA